>JBEBDG010000249.1:0-3632 GCA_041157165.1 Bacteroidota bacterium | reverse complement strand
GTTGCCTCATTTGGAGTTATAAGCGATCAAATGTTTAAGCTGAATATTTCTGAAATTGAATCAGCCCTTGAAACAATAAACAAATTATCGCCTAAAACTTATTTCATGGATACTATTAATCACTTAGAATTTGCTTTTGGAAGTAAAAAACAATACGGATTTATCGCACAAGAGGTTGAAACAATTCTTCCTGAACTAGTAAACCAAAGCATAAACCCCGGTCTTATGGACAGTACGGGCCAATTTATTGGCCAGCCGGTTTACTATAAATCACTGAACTACAATGCAATTATTCCAATTACTGCTAAAGCAGTTCAAGAATTAGATGCTAAAGTGGAAAGACAAACGCTCAGTGATGCTAGCCTTAAAACCAATGTCTCAAACCTTCAGAATGCGTTGGGTATAATCAGTTCCTTGCGTGGCGTTTCGTATTTTTGGACTCAAACTAATCCAAATTATTCCTTTGATACGACAGAACACATTGGTTTTATTGCACAAGAAGTAGATACGGTAGATAGTCGTTTAACTTATATGGATTCTGATTCTTTACTTCATGTAGATTACAATAAAGTTGTACCAATTCTTACTGAAGCAATACAAGAACTCGCAACCATAAACTCTTCGCAAGATTCAATTATCAATTCTTTAAATGATCGTCTGACTTTATTAGAAAATTGTATCAATAATTTGAATCTATGCAATGGTGAAACATTTTCTATGAATCAAACAAATCCAAAACCTATTAACAATAGTATGAAAGTGGAATTAAGCAACTCTTCAACCATTGTTTTGAATCAAAACGTACCAAATCCTTTTGCAGAGCAAACCACTATAACAATGGAATTACCTCTTGAAATAAAAATTGCCCAAATATTGTTTCACAATAATGAAGGAAGATTGATCCAAAGTGTTGAAATTCAAGATCGTGGATTTTCTGAATTAACTGTTTATGCAAACGATCTTAGTACAGGTGTTTATACTTATACATTAGTGACGGATGGTAAAATAATTGCTTCGAAAAAAATGATTCGACAATAGATATCTAAATTACTTTTAGTATAAGTTCTAAAGATTAGGGGTATTAGATTGATTTCTTTTTGATAAACTTTCTTAAAAAATGCTTAACCTTTATTTTAGCTATTTAATATTTATTGTTTAACTAAAAAATTACTTATGTCATTTAATGGAAATGAAGGTGAATTCATCACTTTAGAAGAGGGTGCAGCAATGACCGCGCGTTACAGAAATTCAGTTCAACCTGGGGAAACAATTGCTATTAATTTTTCCAAGCAGATACTTACTGAAATATTAAATCAAGATGAATGTCAATCCTTAAGATTTTATTTTGCAAAAAACGATGAGGGAAAAACTAATCTTGTTGTTACAGGTGTTGATAATTTAGGGAATGACCTTTATCAAGGTTTAGTTGCGGATCGAGGTGGGATTTGTCCTCCATATTGTTCAGGAAAAAATCCATTGAACTCTTGAATACTGTAATAGTACTTTTTTATTTTTCAATTATTTCAAGTGTTCTTCCAGTACTTATAAATATCGTTTATTATAAATCTCTTACCTTTAATTGTTCTGATTTCAAATTCTGGCATCAACTATTAACCTTTGAAAGGTTATTGTCAAATATCGGTATTCTAATTCTAATGTCTACAATAAAAAATTCAATTCCGATTTATCACTTTTCGGTTTTATTTGAATTTCTTATTATTTCCAAATTATTTGATTTAAAGAATAGGACTAAATTTTTTAACTTTTTAATGTTCTGCGGTTTATTAGTGTTTTTATCAGATCTTGTATTAACATCTGATTTATTCCATTTAAATTCCCTTAGTTCTATTCTAACATATTGTTTGATTATTGCATTAGGCTGGAATTATCTTTATTCCAATAACGCACCAAAAGAAAAATCTACTTTTCTAATTTCAGTTTTTTTATATTACTTAGGTTCTATTTTTTACTTGCTATTTGAACAGTATGCCATTGCTAATGAGAAAGTTTTTGATTTTGGATTTATCGCTTTAGCAATATTATCTGTGCTGTTTAATTTATCCAATACCATTACAACATGGTCTCTCCTGAAGAAATAGGATTGATAATTGCCCTTAGTATGGGTTTTGCATTCCTAATGGGATTAGGCATGGTATTACTTGCACGAAAGAATCGCATCATCCATGAACTTGGAGAACGCTTGGTTCAGGAAGAAAAAGACAGTAAAGAAATTGAGTTATTACATAATACCATTTCCTCGCAAGAAACAGAAAGGAACAGAATAGCGCGTCGCTTACACGATGAAGTTGGCGCGCTTCTTTCTATTGTTAGTAAGAATTTAACCTTTGTAGAAGACAGCTTTAAAAAAGGGAAAGTGAATAAGGCTTTTTTTTACAATGCGGTTGAACTTCTAAACGAAGGAACTCATAACCTGAGAAACATCTTCAAAGAATTAATGCCGCACTATTTAGTTCGGTTTGGTTTAGCTGAAAGCTTAAATAGAATGGCGACTCAAAAGACGAAGCACGTCATTGATGAATTTGAATTTATAGATGAGCTGCCTGATGATATTGAGTTGAACGATGAGCTCTTGATGCATTACTTTTACATTGCCAGTGAATTGATAACAAATTTGCTCAAGCATAGCCACCCAAATACCATTACAATGAAAATAGGTTTGGAGGATCAAAACCTTTTACTAAATATTCAGCATGACGGGATAACGCTAACACAAGACGATTATTTAAGATTATCTTATAACACCGAAAATCTTGGATTAGAGAATATTCGTTATAGACTAAATATAATTCAAGCTCAAATTTTCTTTAAACGAGAACATAATTTAGGCGTGATCAGCCTTTCAAAACAACTTGATTGAATTCCACTTTTATGAATAGTTCCTCAGGTATAAAAATTGCTATTGTAGATGACCAGAAATTGGTAAGGACAGGAATTGCCAAGTTACTGAGCGAATTCAACGAGCAATTTGAAATTGTATTTGAAGCTGCAAACGGACTAGAATTTTTAGATCTTTTAGAAAAGCACCCAGTGGATATCGTATTGCTAGATATTGAAATGCCTATTCTCAATGGTGTCAAAACATTTCGAAGAATTACTCAAGATCAAATTCCAGTGAAAGTCATTATGCTATCCATGCATGACGATGCGGAAATTGCATTTAAATTGCTTAAAGAAGGCGTGGCCGCATATTTACTCAAAGACTGTTCTACTTCTGAAATGGTTGAAGCGCTTGAAAAAGTATATGAACAGGGTAAATACCTGAGCCCATTTGCTGAAAATGCCATTTTCAATGGATATGATGAACAAAAGAAAATAGAAAGTCTCAAACTTCAAAACGCACTTACTGAACGGGATTTAGATGTTCTTATGATGATTTGTGATGGACTCAAAAGTGAAGAAATTGCACCTAAGATTTCGGCCTCTAAAAAAACCGTCGATCTAACCAGAACTAAATTAATGAGAGCATTTAATGTAAAAACAGCAAATGCATTAATGAGAGTTTGCATCATTCAAGGATTATACAAACCCAGAACAGACGATGAAATTGAAGGTGGTTTTAGTGCAGTTGAAGATGCTCGAAGAGAACGCAGAATGGCGCGATTGAGGGGTGA
>JBEBDG010000248.1:0-3644 GCA_041157165.1 Bacteroidota bacterium | reverse complement strand
ATGTAAGTTGCTTAACGTAGAAAAATGAAAAAAATTAGCTTCTTGTTGATGATTTTCTTTGCAGTTGTGCAAGCGGCTTCAGGACAAACAATTGAGTATAGAAACAATTGTTTAGATTCTTGTAATATTGACAAGAAAACTGGTCAAATAAAAATTGAAACAGTTTTTGAGGTAAATTCCTTAAATGTTTTCCAACCCGGAACTAGGTTTAGATGGAAGATTAATGGAAGTACATTGCCTATTCAAGTTGATAAATCATCCGTAAATTTTACTTTCTCAAATAAAGGAAACTATCCTGCTGAAGTGATTATTGAGGAACCTAGTAGAAGTCCAATTACAGTTAATAAAAATATTATAATTGGAGGCGTTCCAAGTGTAACAGGAAGTGGTGTTGGTTTTAACATCAATAATGATGTAAAAGATACCTTGATTGAATTGTGTTCTGTATCTCCAAAGGTACTTAGAGTTCCAAATAGTTATATTAATGCGAATTATGACATTTTATGGTTTCCAAATGGAGAGGTATCTTCATCTATAACTGTAGATAAAGAGGGTTGTTATTCTGCTAAAGTTTTTGAAAAATCATCTGGTTGTTTTTATGAAGCAAGAAGTGTAATAAAATATTGTGGAGATGCAAAGGTAGATTTAGCAACAAGTATTCCTTCTGGTTCAAGTTGTGAAGAATGCCCTCGATGGGATTTGGGAAATAATGCAAGAATTATTTTCGATCAAAATGGTACACCTCAAGTTGAAGTAGTATCAGGGATTTCCATCCCAAATAATTCTAGTATTATTACAATTGATAATCACTATGGTGCTAATATTAATTTAAGAGGATTAACTTTTAATGGTGAAAGTGTTTATGATTTTAGTGGTAGATTAATAGAAACTGTTTTATATGGTGATAAAAACTTTCCTCAAGGTGTGTCAATAATTCCAAAAGACAAATGTAAAGGGTGTAATTCTGTATTTTATCTGTTTTCCACGAAGAGAGATGGCAATTCAAATAAATTTTATTATCATATTTTTGATATTTCACAAAATAGTGGTCGAGGTGGTTTTATTAAAAAGGATATTTTAATTCAAAACTCCTCCTCAGCAGGTAAAATTGAAATAGTGCATCTAGGAGGTTATAATTATAGGATTTTTAATTTGGATGAAAAACATGAAAATATTTATTTATATAAAATCGATAGTTTGGGAGTTTCGGTTCCAGAAATTATTCCTTTAGGTTCTAATTCACCGTCTGTTACAAATAATTTTGGTGTTATAAAGTTAAATAGGTTAAAAGATAAACTTGCAATTACCATTTCTCCTAATAAAGTTAAATTATTTGATTTAACAAGGAATCCTCTTGTACAAATTGTTGAATTAGTACTTCCAACAGTAGAAATTAATGGATTAGAATTTTCACCAAACGGAGATTTGCTTTATACATCTGCCTATTATCCTACACTAGGCCAATCTAAAGTTCATCAATTTGATTTAAATGCATCAAATATTCAAGCTTCAGATATATATCAAGTAATTACATTTGGAAGGTTAGGTGCCATGAATTATGATCCAATTAATCAATCTAAATTATATGTAACTAGGGAAGGTAGTACAGATTTTTTAACAATTGATTTACCCAATACTAGAATAATTGATGCTGCAACTGCAGGTGTTGCAAGAGTAAATGAAAGAGGTCTAAGTGTCAAATCTGGAACCAATTTAGGGCTTGGATTACCTACATTAACCCCAAAACCACCTTCTGGTGATGAGCCAAAAGTTTCAGTGATTTGCGATGGAATTAACTATAAGTTTTCTATTAGTCAAGATTTGTGTGAAAAAGATCCAAATAAAAATAATGAAGTCATATTTAGAATATATTACTCTTCTAATAAGGCCCTAGGAATAATAATTGATCCAACAACCAGGAAAAAAATAGTAAATACACTGGTTAGCACTCTTGAAAAGGAATTTCGATTAACTAAGCCTATAAATTCAGATGTAAATAATGTGTCTTACGATTTTGATGCTGATCTCATTCCTAAAAGAAATGGATATTATATTGTGGAAGTATTGGTGCGAAATAGATGTATGTCACCTGGGAAATACTATCCTATTGAACCAGTTGGTTTTGATGTTCAAATTTTAAGACCTTTTAGGTTGAAAAATCAAATTGATAAAATTAGAAATATTGTAGGAATTGGAGTTAGTTCCACTTGTGTATTTCCTAGTTACTCTATTACACCGATCCTTGTAAGCTCTACTGCAACAAGCTTACCTCCTGGAAATCCAGATTTAATAGTTCCTGGAGATTTTCCAATCCGATATAGTTGGAGTAACAATACAAGTAACCCAATATTAACTGTGCCCTTTCCAAATGGCGAAGGAAGATACAGTTTGGAAATTAATGATCCTTTAACAGGATGTAAAGACAGATCAAATACAGAAATAAATTTTTATACAGAAAATAATCTACCTCCAATTGATTATTGGGATATTTGTATGGATGCCCCAATTCCTCGAACAAATTTAGTGGTATTCCCAAATTCAATAAATTTGTCCTATAATTGGTCTCAAGTTTTACCTTTAAATCCAAATCAAATTGTTTCTCCAATTCCTTGGAATCAAAATAATATTTCAGTTTCAAAGGATGGTCAATATAGAGTTCAATTGACAGATGATTATTCTTGTACTTTGGATAGAACTTTTATAGTACCTGATCGATGCCTCCCCGAAGTAATCGCCCCAACGGTCTTTAATCCACATAAATTAAGTTCAGATGGATCCATTGCTCGCTTTTATCCTCTTTATAATTGGCCAGTAAAGGATTATATCAATCAAGTGGATATTCCCGGTAGTAATCCAACTAGAAAATACGAAAAAAACCGTGTGAAAGCCTTATCCTTTAAAGTATTCAACCGTTGGGGACAATTGGTTTTTGAGCGTGATTTTGACTCAACAAAACTGCTAGATCCTAATTTTGATATCAAACGGAATGGATGGGACGGTACCTACAATGGCAATTTAGTGCCTCAAGATACCTATGCTTGGGTCATTGAATACGAATCAAATGATTTTCCAAATTTGGGTAAACAATCGAAATCGGGAGCAGTATTAGTCGTCTACTAGTAAGCTCTTACTTCAATGCCTTTCATAAAGTTTACAAATGCCTTATTTACTACTTTATTTCCACCGGGTGTTGGGAAATCACCAGTAAAATACCAATCTCCTAAATGATTTGGGCAGGCTTTATGCAAATTATCGACTGTTTGGTAAACAATTGAAAGCTCTGCTTTCAAATTTTTAGGTCGAACAATTTCTGAAATTTTTTGAGATATTTCTTCGTATGTAAAGGGCTCATAAATGGCCTTCACAAAATTCACTTGATCTGCAGTGCCTAATTCAATGGCATTGAGGCAACGTAAATTAACTTCATCTAAAATATGTTCCATGTCACGTTCCTTCAATAAGGCTAAGGCTGCGCGAAAGGCAACAAATTCCTTCATTTTCGACATATCGATTCCGTAACAATCTGGGTAACGAATTTGAGGAGCAGAGGAAACGATGACGATTTTTTTCGGAGACAATTTATCCAACAAGCTTAAAATACTCTTTTCTAAAGTTGTTCCACGAACAATTGAATCATCAATTAG
>JBEBDG010000247.1:0-3672 GCA_041157165.1 Bacteroidota bacterium | reverse complement strand
CCTTTCGGTTCATCGCTCAGAAGTTCATCCCATAGGGTTAGTGTTGCCAATGGTTTTACCGCAACATGAAACTAAAAAACCTAAGTATGCGCGTTGGGTGTTCTTGTCCGGCCACATATCGAAAATCCACCAACGAACTAAGCATGTAGAAAGCTTGAAAACTCGTCGTTTGGACGAGGGTTCGAACCCCTCCGACTCCACAAAAAAAGCCCTCCGAAAGAGGGCTTTTTTGTTACTGGAAGTTTAACGTTCTTTATTAAGCAATAAATTCTATTGAAAATTTTTATTCCAAAAGTAAAAGTGCTCTTTCTGTAAGTTGTTTTTTCAATTTAGTAATTGAAGCTACTGAGACCTCTTCCAATTTAAACGGATTTCCATTAATGTCAATTGACTTAGAGTTTTCTTTAAAGATAATCGAACAAATATTTTTTGTTTGATTATCATCAACAATGATTGCGAATTTATTTTTCATATCACGATAAGAAATCCTTTCAAGTTGAGGTTCTTTTATCTTTGAGCTCATTGCCAAAATAGTCTTGATAACATTGTAGGCTTTGACCTCCTCATCTGTAGTAATGACACCAGTATTCGATTCAGCAATTTCTTTCTTAATCAACTTTTCTAATGCAGTTTTGATTGAAATCGAATTGATTAATTCTTTGATTTGATTAAGTTTCTTTTCATTTGATTTTTGACCGCCCATTAGTCTAAAAATGATTTTAGCAAAATCATCTGATGGTTCAGCTAAAGACTTAAATAATGCATTATCAAATTCTTCTAAGAAATACACTTCTTCAGCTAATTCAAGAATGTTCTTAATCTCCAAATCTTGTAAAGTAAAGAGCGCCAAAGTTTCAAGATCAGAGATTCCAAAATTTAGCAGATCAAACGTAAAAAAAGGTTTTGGATTTAAACCTTGCTTTATTTTATTATCTATAGCATGAAAGTTATATGTAGTACCGTTTGTCAGGATACCTATTTTAGCTGAAGGAGTATAAAGACAATATTCATTTAATTGACGGAAATGGTTATCATTCAATTTTGCAGTAACGCTTTTACATTCAATAAGCATAACAGGATCTTTCTTCCCTAATGTTATTGCAATATCAACTCTTCGATTTTTCTTTTCTGCTATATCCGCATAAAACTCGTGTGTGTAATGGTCTATTTTCTTGTAATTTAAAATTCCAAGGAATTCATGAATCAAATTATCTCTTGTTTGTGTCTCATCTTTACTGGCATCAATTGCCTTTTGAAAATTCCAATTATCAATTTGTTTTTTTAGATTGTTGGTTATTTGACGAAGTTTTTTTGAATCCATTTATCTTTGATTTATTATATTTCCCAAATATAATCATCGGTAATTAAATAAATTCATGAGTCTCGTTAATTCTTTCATCAATCAAATTGGTCGCGAATTAGGTCGTGACGCCTATCGTTCAGTTGTCTCAGGGGCATCAAGAGGCGCTAGAAAACAACAAATTGTCAATTCAGATGAACCTCTATACAATCAAGTAATCAATTTTGAATTACTGGCAAATGATGAAAAGACATATAAGCATTTGGCAAATTTGGTCGAAAAAGCTGAGAACACAGATCCCGAAGATTTCGAATGGCAAGAACTTTTTTATGAATTAGATAACAAGATAGATTTTTGCAAAGCACATCTTTCAGAAGAATATTTGCCTCAACTTGAAAAGTTAGATCAAATCAATGCTGAAAATTACAAATGGGTCAAGGATAAGCACTTGAAGTATATTGATACAGTTATTTCCCATTTTGACATGATCGAAACTAAATTGTCTCAAAAAAATATAGGTGTTGCATACCTCCTAACCTTAATTGGACTTCGCGCAAGCTATTTAGGAGAGCAACTCATTTATACGGTCATCAATGTCTTGTATGTTTTCTTACTCGGTTTCACATTTTTTAATGGCTTAATGACATACAATGATCCGAAAGCATTTAATGGGAATCTACCAACAGACACTGCAAAAGAGATTGCAACTATTGAATCTACTGGATTAATGCTCATGGGAATCGCCCTATTTTCCTATTTATTATACTTAGGGCTTGGTGCTTATAAGATTTCTAAGTACAAAAAGGAGATTCAAAAAAATACAGATTCAAAATTAAAATTTGAAACCTACAAAGCTGAATTGCTTAAGTAGTCTCTCTGGATTTATCTTTTACAAAAATTGAGGCTATATAAGCTGTTAGTGTTCCTATCAAGCCAATTCCAAACACCATTAGGATCATTGCAATGATACGCCCTTCTGTTGTAATCGGATAAACATCTCCATAACCTGCACTCATTAAGGTGGTATAGGACCACCAAATTGCATCTTCAGCAGTTTTGATATTTCCGTTTGCATCTGTCTCTACCTCCAAAATGGCAATTGCCGAAAAAATAATAAGTAAAACTGAGATAGAAACCACTGATGTCAAAGCTCCCTCCGCTTTGTTTTTAAAAATATGATTTAGTAGTTGTTTTGTAGATTTAAAGGCCCGAATAACTCGAAAGAGACGAATTAGTCTTAAGATTCTTCCAGCACGGAGAAAATCAACCATTGGAATACTTGAAAGCAAGTCTATCCATCCCCATTTCATGAATTGAATCTTGTTCTCAGAAAGTCGAAATCTGTAGAGAAACTCAAAAAAGAAAAAGGCACAAATAGCATAATCAAAATAATTCAACAATCTTGTTGTCTCTTCTGGTAGATTCCAAAACGTATCAACTACGAGTGCCCCTAGCACATATAAAGTCAATAAAATGACAATGAAATCTAAAAGGCCTAGTTTATTTTGGTTATTCATCAAGCTTTAGTTTTGTTCAGTAGAGTTTAAAGATAATTGTTAACTTGGTCTAAAAAGTAAAATGGCACAGAGATTCTTTTCATTGATAGTATTTTTCGCATTGAATTTATTTGTTTTTGCACAAAATTTTGATCAAAATCAATCCTCTTTTAGCTATGAAATAAAAACAAAAAGAAATCAATTAGTTTATGCAGATGCAATACTCTACAAAACTCCTAGTGATCTAATATTTACAATAAGCGGTCAAGATGGTTATTTTAAAATCCCTCTAGATTCAATCGAAAAAGCGGAAAGTTATGGTAAGGAAATTCAATCTGTTGAATTCACATCATTTTTAAGCAAGTTTGTACAAAAATCTCAAACTGGAATTACACTACAGATTATTGGCGGTTTAGGATCAATCATATTACCCCTTGCAAATGTACCGGTTGCCATTTTGGCTGTCCCCCCTGTAATTACCCTTACAGGATTTATTGTATGGGTAAGTTCTTATAAGTCGCTTAAGCAATATACAATCATTCAACAGGCGAAAAGTTATGAGTAATTCATATTTAGGTTAAATTCAGAGAAGTTCGAATTACAATTTATAATTTGAACGGCGAAAAAATTTCTGAGGATGTGAAAATTCTTGACACAGAAACAGGTTTATATATTGAATAAAAAACAACTTTTTTTTGTCTCAACAAAGTCTCAACTAACTTGAATTTACAAACTTATATTATTGAATATCAATTATATATGTTTTTATACCCCCCCCCCTCCGACTCCACAAAAAAAGCCCTCCGAAAGAGGGCTTTTTTGTTAGAACGATTCACCGACCATGAAATAAAAGTACCCGCCTTCGGTGCCGTAGCC
>JBEBDG010000246.1:0-3688 GCA_041157165.1 Bacteroidota bacterium | reverse complement strand
TATTGGCTCGTTCACTATTTCCAATTCCGTTCATGCGGTTTTGCATGTTCATTATCATGGCTGAGAAATTCACTTTGTTCTGACGAATATTGAAATTACCCAACAAGTTCATTCCACCGTATTTATCCCCACCGGCATTGATCATACCATTGTACCCACTCTTTTTATTCTTTTTCAAAATGATATTCAAAATGCCTGCCATACTTCCAGAGGCATCATATTTTGCAGAAGGGTTGGTAATTACCTCCACTTTCTCAATGGCATCTGCAGGAATTTGATCTAAGGTTAAAGTGGTTGGTCGACCATCAATAAAAATCGTCGGAGCGGCATTTCTAACTTTTACGTTTCCGTCAATGTCAACTTGTACCGATGGAATATTGCGCATTAAATCCACAGCAGTCCCTCCAGCAGTTACAATGTTTTTGTCCACATTGAAGGTTTTTTTGTCCACATCCAGGTCCATTAATGGCTTGGTTCCTGTCACAACCACTGCTTCTAATTCTTTCGAATCCGTTTCTAATTTGATATTTCCTAGATCTTTTTCAAGTGCCGACATCATTTTAGCTATTACTGCAGGATCAGGTGCTTGGCCAGGTTTAAATCCACCTTCCATTTTCGGTAAATCAAAGGCAACTTCCTTTTCAAAACTTTTGTATCCAATAGAACTGATTTTCAGTTTCATTTTACCCATCAAAGGCAAATCACTCAAACTAAAATCTCCATTCAATTCAGATTGCATGGCTTTCAAGGAAACATCTTTATTCTTTTTAGTAGCAGCATCAAACGTACTGCGCGAAATTACAACAGTGGCAAACTCCACAGGTTTCCCCTGACTGTCTACTACTTTTCCAAAAATTCTACCTTTTGGCATATTACCTCCTTGCGGAAATTGAGCTATGGCATAAAAGGAAAAGAGAAATGCGAAAAAACTTAAAATAGGTACTCTCATTAGGCGATATTATTTATTCTAAAGTTCTTGATTGAACAATTGACTGCAAATTTGCAACATCTTTTTCAAACAGTTGTAAAAAATATACCAACGGCATATTTTGTAGATGAAATTTGGATTTTTTGAGTTAAACTAAAAATTAGTAAATACATTTTATTGATAAATCAAGGGCATTCGGATACCTTTTAAAGGCATGGCAGAAAATTGGAAATTGCCCAAAAACAATTCTTTTTTGCCATTTATTTCACCAATTGACATAGTTAAAGGATTGATTTTTGGCAATTTAACATGCTTAAGTTCAAATTGCATTTTTCCTTTGTTGATAAAATAGATTAGCGTTTCTGATTCTCGGAATTCTTCCTCCACAAAGTTGGCACTTCCGACCAGATCCAATTTCCCATCTCCATTCAAATCATTAGCTAAAACTGTTGTAGCCCCATAGATTGGGAAAAATTTACTTTCCTTCCAATGGTTGGAAATGGTTTGTTTGAATATTCGAAAACCATGGTAATTCTTTTTGCAATAGGAATAATCTGCATTGTCGCCATTTGCAAGTATGATTTCTTCTTTCCCGTCTTGATCGACGTCTGCCATTTCTAAATAACTTGTTCCATAGTAGGAAGGCAAATTGATTTGTTCTATTTCTTCAAATTGACCATTTCCTTTATTCATAAACAAGCTCACCCGTTCACGGGCTTGTGCCAAAAGAACATAGAAATCATTTAATCCGTCATGATTAACATCTCGAAGAATAAAATTTCGTGCTCCCGGTAGCGTACTTAGCGTGTTTTTCTTCTTTGTCTTACCATCAAAATAAGAAATTTCTCCTGTTTCAAATCCAAATTCTGCGATTAAATAATCTTTAATTTGGTCATTATTGAAATCTTCATACACAAAATCTACCGGACGATGTAACCCATATAAAATTGGTTCTATGCCTTGTGGAGCCTTTGAATTGAATTTATACAATCCGCCTAAATGGGCTTCGGTAGGGTTCATATTTCCTCCAGCACACAATAATAAATCTCCGTGCACCTGAACCATTGCACTTGGTAGTTGCATGATTTCTTTTTTCCCTGTAATGCTATTTTCTATTTCTAATCTTCCTTGAACATTCGATAAATAAATATTGCCATGATCTATTCCAAAAAATGTAGTACCTGTTTTTGGCATTGCATCACCTTTAATTTCTTTAATAGATGCCTTAGAATTCAACTTATTTGCTGATTTATCTTTTTGAGGCAGTGCTTCCTCTGGCGCATTTTCCACGTAAAAATCAACAATTTTTTCCCAATCTTTTTCAGAAACAGTCGGATTCATTGGGTAGATACCTTTATCACTGAAATAGGTTAAATCTTGGTAAGAAAGTGTTTTTAACATTTCATCCATATCGCCTAAACCCATTCTTTTTTTCATTTCAGGCAAAAGCTTTTTTTCCCAAACAGACTTAGGCAAAATGCTTGGGTCTGGGAATTGATGACAGCTTCCACAATGTGTTTTTGCTAATTTTTCGCCTCGCTCTGCACTGGATTTGATTAAAAACCATGTAAAAAATCCGACAATCAGTAAACCAATAAGTGCAACTACTTTAAGTGTTTTCAAAGCAATAAAAATTATATCGCAAAATTACTCTTTTTGAATCATCTAAACCAATACAAATCCATCTCGAAGCATGTTTTCATATACTTCTTCATTGAATTTGTAAAAACTCGGTGCACGATGCGCCCCAATGTTCCGTTTTTCATTTGTTTTTTCTAAAAGCCCTAATGAAAGTAATTTGTTGGGGAAATTAGAGGCATGTAAATGTTTCCCAGATAAAATTTCAAATAAATTTTTAATTTCTTTCAGTGTGAAACGATCAGGCAATAAATTTTTACCTATTGGGTAATGGTATAAATGGATTTTTAGCGTTTGAAGCGCTTCTTGTAAAATTTGATTATGATCAAATGCTAGTTCCGGAATTTCATCTAAAGAAAACCATTTGCACTCTGTTGAAAAAATATCAATCGCAGGTTTTGATTCTGAAATATTTGTCACAGCATAATACCCGATAGATATGGTATTTTCTTCTAACCATGTATTTTTAGGCACTTTAAATCCAGTTATTTCTACGAATTTCTCCTCATCAAAAATACCAGGTAAGATGTTTCTTTTGGGATCACCAAAGGTTTTAAATTGACGAAAAAATAAATGATCAATCCCTGTTCGCTCCATTGTAGTTCTACGAGCGGCTTCTTCCAAGTTTTCATTTTTTCGAACAAATCCTCCTGGTAAACTCCATTTGGTAATAACCGCATTTTTGGACAATAGTACCTTTAATTCATCTTTTTCAAATCCAAAAATCGCACAATCAATGGAAATACCTTGACGATAATTCTTATATCCTTCCTCAAAAAAGGCCTTTAACCCATCGAATTTTTCCATACATCTAATATATTTACTAATGAATAGGAAATCAATTTTCTTTCCTCTAATTTTATTTCTTAAAATTTAGTAAATATACATTTTTAACATAAAATTTAATAAAATGAAGCAAATGAGATTTTTTTTAACAGGGCTTTTGATGATGTCTGCTGCAGTTTTCGCGAAAGCAAATGTGGCTCCTAATCCTGATTTTTATTCTGGTAAGTGGCAATTTGAATTCAAAGGCTTACCCAATGGAGATGGTAAATTAATTTTTCAATTGAAAAATGTAGAGGGAAATATTACTGGCAGTTTGTTTACATCTGATGGAAATGA
>JBEBDG010000245.1:0-3701 GCA_041157165.1 Bacteroidota bacterium | reverse complement strand
CATGGGTAAATAACTTAATTTCGAACCAAAAAATGGATACTTGTTTAGGAAAGGAATTAAACGCACATAATCTTTATAAGTGCAGATAAAACCTTCGTCAGCACTCATTTCAGCAGCTTTTTTATTAAATTCCACTAATTCCGACTCTTGATATGTATAATGATCAGCAAACGTTTGACAGGTCAATAAGTCATATTGGTCGGCAATGTATTGAAAAAACAATTCAGGTTGTGCAATACCCGCAAATGCATGCCATTTATTAATTTTCTCTGAATTACCAGAAGGATATCCATACTTTATACTTGTAAAAAACACAGGTATTGATGAATTGGCCTTTTGTTGAAAAATAAAGGTCATTTCATTCATCGCTACTTCAGATAAGTCATTCGGACATTTATTGACAACAATAGCTTGTGCCCGTTTAATTCCATCAATCGATTCCCTTAATCGGCCCTTAGGCATTAATTCATCCAAATAATAGGGGTTCTGAAAAGTTGTACAAACGAATGCCAAAGAAGGACGAAGTGCACGATGCTGAAAGGCATCGTCTAATAAAATACTTTTCGTTTCTGGTTTAACATTCAATATTTGATTAATAGCTTGCACACGATTTTCACCCAAAGCAATTGATATATCTGGAAAATTCAATCGATACGTCAAAGGTTCATCTCCTATCCGGTCGGAGGTTTCATCTGATCCTGCCCATAAAAATCCCTTTGTTCTCCGACCATATCCTCTGCTTAAGATCACCGGTGGTTTTTCTTCTGGCCAATTTGACAAGAGATAATTTACAAAAGGACTCTTTCCCGTGCCTCCAACTGCTAAATTACCAATAACAACTACATTTTTTTTCGGAAAGGAAAAAGATTTTATCCATGCTTTATCGTAACATAAATTACGTATTCGCGTAATTAAACCAAATATCAAAGCCAATAAGGACAAAGGAAATGTTTTCATTTCATCAAAGCTATGAAGAAAGATTTTGTCGACAAAACAGCAAATTGATAAATTGCACTATGAACGAACTTAATTTCGAGTTTTTTGAAAGAGATTTACAATTTCTTTTTGAAGCAGGAACCTCAAGAGGAATCCTTACATCAAAAAAATCATATTTTTTTGCCATAAAAGACAATTCCAAAAAATACATAGGCGAAGCAGGTCCATTAAAAGGTTTGAGTCCGGAATTCAAAGTAGAGTTATTCGAAGATTTTCAAAAAGTTATACATCATCAACTTTCAAAAGGGATACCTAAAAATTTAGAAGACCTAAATAATCAATTGAGAAAACATCCTATATCGGAAGCAAGTTTTCAAATGGCCTACGAAATGGCATTTCGAGCCTATTTTAATGAGAGGGAGTTGGTTTATTTCGACAATGATTACACCAAAGGAAAAAAGCAATTACCTATCAATGGGCTTATTTGGATGGGAAGTCCTGAATTTATGCGAAAACAAATAGATGAAAAATTAGCAGAGGGGTATACTTGTTTAAAATTAAAAATTGGTGCCATTGATTTTAAACAAGAACTATCCATTTTACAATCGATTCGAAAGCGCTACTCATCCAATGAAATTACGCTAAGGGTTGATGCAAATGGCGCTTTTTCTTTGGAAGAAGCCCCGTTTAAACTTGAAAAACTTGCTAAATATGAAATACATTCCATTGAACAACCGATACAAACCAGACAATGGGAAGCAATGCATCATTTATGTCAAACAAGTCCCATTCCCATCGCACTCGATGAGGAATTGATTGGAATCCGAGATCGAAAGGAAAAAATTAATTTATTGGAAAGTATTCGTCCCCCCTTTATTATTTTAAAACCAAGTTTATTGGGCGGTTTTTTTGAGACAGAGGAGTGGATTCAATTAGCTGAAGAAAGAGGCATTCAATGGTGGAATACTTCTGCTTTAGAGTCCAATTATGGTTTAAAAGCTATTGCTCAATTTACTGCCAACTACCCAGTTATTATTCCGCAGGGATTAGGAACAGGAAAACTATATGCAAACAACTTTGAGATTTGAAACTTAATAAGTGATTTGGTGCCTAAAGTGACTGGAGTTTATTAATTAGTCACTTTAGTCACTTTAATCACTATAGTCACTTTAATCACTATTCATAAACAATCTCTATCCCTTTCTTTGTCATTAACAACACACGGAGAGGAGCAGGTAAGAGAATCAGCCTGGCTTCGGATGCGGGATCTTCAATCCATTCTACCTCAACCCCTTCCTTTTTTCCAATTTCAATTTCGCCATCTTCTGTTTCTACAAATTTCTTGGCCAAATAGGCTGTTGGTAATAATACATCAGATTCTGGGCAATGCTTATCATGGACCTTTTCTAAAATCTTTTCTAATTCATCTCCAAATGTTTCATTGAAGTCATCTTCCAAATCGTGGAGCATTTCTTCTACATCATCGTAATTATCATCTGAGTAGTTTAATTTACTCAATTCCAAACGCTTTTCTAAAATGGCCAAAATGGCCTGATCCATCTTATTCATATTATAAATTTATCCAATCAATGTTTTTCTTTAATAATTCAAAAGTTTGTCTTCCTTCAAGATACGTATTTTCATCGTACATATATTCCCAAGAAGCCAAAGGAGGTAAACTCATCAATATAGATTCCGTTCTTCCATTGGTTTCCAATCCAAATTTTGTTCCACGGTCATGTACTAAATTAAACTCAACATATCTACCTCTTCTAAGTAATTGAAAATCTTTTTCTTTTTTGCCAAATGGCTTCAATGCATTTTCAACCATTAAATAAGCATAAATATCGGCAAATGATTCTCCAACTGATTTTACAAAATCAAAAACTTGCATTTTTTCTTCAATTGATTTTGATTTAACATAATCAAAAAAGATTCCACCAATACCACGTGTTTCTTCTCTATGCGAATTGTAAAAATAATCGTCTGCCCAAGTTTTAAATTTAGGATAATAGGCTTTATCGTGTCGATCACAAACCTTTTTCAATTGTTCATGAAACCATTTTGCTTGTTCAGGAATAACAATATGAGGGGTTAAATCAATGCCTCCACCAAACCAATTCTCTCCATTACTTAATTCAAAATAACGCACATTCATATGAATGATGGGTACCCAAGGATTATGCGGATGCATAACAATTGAAACCCCTGATGCAAAAAAGTCTACCTCTTCTTTCAATTTAAGACTCGTAACCATTTTCGGATGTAAGGGTCCGTAAACAGCTGAAAAATTAACACCTGCTTTTTCTAAAATATTTCCATTTTGTAAAACTCGCGAACGACCTCCACCACCTTCTTTTCGTTTCCATTGGTCTTCTTTGAATCGGCCTTGACCATCTGTTTCTTCAATTTTTTTACAAATTGAATCTTGTAAGCCTTTAAAATAATCAGCAAAAAACTCCTTTCTCATACTATTTACTTAGGACCGTCCTGGTTTAATGAATCGCTCGAACCACCATTTTGATTTTCTAATAAAGAATTCAAAGAATCCAATTCTGCATCTGATACTTGTAGAGAATCTGGTAAAGTGCTATATGAACCCTGACAATTGAAATCTTTTTTTACAACACGTTTATCTAATTTTTCAAAAGCAACTGGAATGTAATTTGACAATGCTGGATCGTTCACAACCTTGACAAGGTATCTTTTGTACAGTGGCAAGGCAGTTTTAGACCCTTCACCTAAGGCGCCTGTTCTAAAGTGGA
>JBEBDG010000244.1:0-3738 GCA_041157165.1 Bacteroidota bacterium | reverse complement strand
GCTGAAATTTTTGAATTCAATTTAGTAACCTTAAAGTTTTGCTTTTTACCATTTTTATTCTGAATTGTCCATTCCTTTACCTCATTAGAAGTTTTATCTAAACGCAATGTAATCTTCTGAACTTGACCATTTTTAGCAGTTGGAGTTAATTCTACAATTGCCAAATTACCTACCTCTGAAACTAAATTTGCTTTATATGCTTTTTTATCAAAAGAATAAATCTTAGCTGGACTTAAATCACCTTCTGCAGGATCAAAGTTTGAAATATTTACCTCGTTAATTTCCTTGATATAAGTAGCAACTTCTTTTCCATTGTTAAAAATTTCTTGACCAGAAGTTTTTAAACGAAACTTATTACCCTTAACTGTAATTGAACCACTCATGGAATTTCCTCCATCATTGGAATAGGTAAAGTTTGCAGAGAAGGCATTAAAAGATTTAAACTTCTTTTGCATGTTATCAATATAACTTTGAGCCTTGTTTTGCGCACTTAGTTGAAAACTAATGGTTAAGACTATAATAAAGGATAAAATGATTTTCATGTTTTATAAGTTTTTTAATAATTCTTCTAATTCTGATTCATCACGAACAAGTACATCACGGGCTTTGGAACCACCAAAAGGTCCAACGATTCCAGCTGCTTCTAATTGATCAATCAATCTACCAGCACGATTGTATCCTAATTTTAATTTGCGCTGAATTAAACTAGTACTTCCCTGTTGGTGCATAACAATTAAACGCGCTGCTTCATCAAAATATTGATCCCTATTTGCAGGATCAAAATCACCTCTTTCCTGTCCACCCGTTTCTTCTGCTTCTGATTCTGGCAATAAATAGGCAGATTGATATCCTTGTTGATTCCCAACATAATCACAAATGGCCTCTACCTCAGGGGTATCCACAAAAGCACATTGCAAACGTATCACCTCAGATCCCATAGATAATAACATATCTCCCATGCCTACTAATTGATCAGCTCCACCAGCATCTAAAATCGTTCTAGAGTCGATTTTTGACATAACTTTAAAAGATAATCGAGCAGGGAAATTTGCTTTAATCGTACCTGTAATAACATTAACAGAAGGTCGCTGAGTAGCAACTACTAGGTGAATTCCAATTGCGCGAGCTAGTTGTGCCAAACGAGCAATCGGATGCTCTACCTCTTTTCCTGCAGTTAACATCAAATCTGCCAACTCATCAATTACCAAAACAATGTATGGCAAGAAACTATGCTTGTTAGGATCGAGACGACGATTAATGAATTTTTGATTGTATTCTTTTATATTTCTACAACCAGCGTCTTTTAATTTGTCGTAACGTAAATCCATCTCCTTACAAAGAGAATTCAAGGTATTGACAACCTTTTTAGTATCGGTAATAATGGCCTCCTCCGCATCTGGTAAACAAGCTAAAAAATGACGCTCCAGTTTATTAAACAAGGATAATTCTACTTTTTTAGGGTCCACTAAAACAAACTTTAGCGTTGCTGGATGCTTTTTATATACCAATGAGGCTAAAATCATGTTCAAACCAACTGATTTACCTTGACCTGTAGCACCAGCCATTAACAAGTGAGGCATTTTTGCTAAATCAGCTACAAATATTTCGTTTGAAATGGTCTTACCAAGTGTAATTGGTAAATCAAAATTACACTTTTGGAATTTTTCAGAACCAATAACTGCACGAACTGGCACCATTTCACGATTTTTATTGGCCACTTCAATACCAATGGTCCCTCTACCAGGCATTTGACCAATGATACGAACTCCCATGGCAGATAAGGACAAGGCTAAATCATCCTCTAAACTAGTAATTTTACTTACACGCACACCCGCCTTTGGAACAATTTCGTATAAAGTTACTGTTGGCCCAATAGTCGCTTCAATCTTTTGAATGCCAATTCCATAATTGTTGAGTGTCTCAACAATTCGTTCTTTATTCTCAATTAATTCGTCTTTGGTAACTTGGGAAGCACTGGCTTTCTGATCGTATTCTTTTAATAAATCAATACTTGGAAAACGATATTTTGGTAGATCAGCAAATGGATCATAGGGTCCTAATTGGGCCAGAATATCATTTGCCTTGGCTTCAATTTCATCCATTGGCTCTACAATAGCCCCCTCTGCATCATCTTTTACCTCAGCGACTGTTACCGAAAAATCTAAGTCTTCTTCAGGTATATCCTCAATTTCAGCGATTGATTCATTGATGGGATCGATTGCATCCAATGTTGGAGTAGCGTCAGAAATTGGTAAATCTATTGGATCTTCTTTTGTAATTTCAGGGGGTAAATGGGGCCTAAAATTCTCCTCATCCTCTGAATCTTCTCTAAGCACGGGTTCATCAGAATCTTCAAATTCAGCATCTATTTCATCTAAAACTGTTTGATTAGGTGAAGATTTAACCCTTTTCTTCGGAACTGGATTCAATTGATAGAATAAAATTATAAACACAAGTCCAACAAAAATGGAAGCAAATATGGATAAATAGCCAATCATTTGCTGCAGTTTTTCATTGATAAAATATCCAAATCCACCACCTATTGAATGAGGTAAATCAAATTGATAAACTAAAAAACCTGCAATTACACTAAACCATGGGATGTAAAATAGCACCTGCCAGGTTAATGTGTTTAAATTGATAATCTCTCTTCTGTTAGTCAATTTGAGTGCCGATAAGAAAAACAATGGCACTAACAAAAAAGAAGATACTCCAAATGTTCTAAACAAAAAGAAATGA
Source organism: Bacteroidota bacterium (assembly GCA_041157165.1). Lineage (GTDB taxonomy): Bacteria > Bacteroidota > Bacteroidia > Cytophagales > Spirosomataceae > Sandaracinomonas. The sequence continues at coordinate 999 of JBEBDG010000244.1, read as the reverse complement.
GCTACTCGTGCACCAAAAATACCAGCTACATTTTGAACTGGAATATCAGAACCTTCAATTACCTTCAAAACCGATTGATCAACCTCACTTTGATCGGCAACCCCATGAAATAAACTTGAAATAAACGCACTGGCTAAAAGTAATCCAATTAATCCTAAGAAAGCCCCAAACAGATACCGAATTCTTCCTGAATTCGAATTTGAATTCGATTCTTGATTTCCTTTATTCTCCTGTTCAAAATTCAATGCTAAGGTAGAAGGCGAACCAGTAATCTTTTTTGCCATGTAAGTTCAGCGAATTATAAAACTTTAAATTACAAAAATCATAAAATATAAGCAACCGCATTTAGGCATTTTTCAAAATACCTTGGTTGATTTTCTTTATTAATCCCGGTCCTTCATAGATAAATCCACTGTAAACCTGAACCAAGCTTGCACCTGCAGCGATTTTCTCCAGTGCATCTTCAGCAGAATAAATTCCTCCTACACCAATAATCGGAAATTGACCCGCTGATTTTTGGAACAGATAGGATATTACCTCTGTTGATCTATGCTTAAGTGGTTTACCGCTCAAACCACCCGCTTCATTGATTAATTCATCAGAAGATTTTAAACGGGCCCTACTCAAAGTTGTATTGGTGGCAATTACACCAGCAATTTTTGTTTCCAAAACAATGTCAATTACATCATCCAACTGCTCATTGCTTAAATCTGGTGCAATTTTCAATAAAATAGGCTTTTGAATGTGTTTCAAATTGTTTAATGCCTGAAGACTACTCAATAATTGCTTAAGTGGTTCTTTTTCTTGAAGAGCACGAAGATTGGGGGTATTAGGTGAACTTACATTGACCACAAAATAATCTACCACTTCAAACAATGACTCAAATCCTTTTTTATAGTCCTCATCGGCATCTTCATTGGGAGTAATTTTATTCTTACCTAAATTTCCACCAACAATAATATTCGATTTTCTTTTCATTAACCGTTCCTTCACCACAAC
>JBEBDG010000243.1:0-3739 GCA_041157165.1 Bacteroidota bacterium | reverse complement strand
TGCTATAGATAAGGCATCTAGTGTCGCTTCTAAATTTCCGGCTTTTAATTGCGACAAACCTAATGTAAGGGCTGCATATTGAGATAAGGTATCTTTTGTAGCAACTACTGGTTTTAGGACATCTGCTGCTTTATTGAATTGATTGGTTTTATAAAGTGAAAATCCTTGGCGATATCTTATCCCGGAATTGAAACCCGAAGGATTTTTTTGTTCAGCTAATTCATAATTAGCCACTGCTTTTTCATAATATCCCAATTTAAATTGAACCTCTGCAACTAATAACGACAAGGCATCTAGTTTAAATGAAGTAGAAGATTGTCTTAAAATTGGTTCTGCATAATTCAATAATTCTGTGAATTTTCCTTGATGAAAATAGCACATTGAAATCCAATTGGGAATTTCGGACCTGTATTTTGAACTATTTTCTGCTTTTTTAAAGTCATTAACTGCATCCGCATATCTTTTTTCTTGAAAATTTAAAACGGCCGCATAATAGGCAGATGGAAAGGAATATTCTTCAAATGAAGTAATTTTTATTTCATCAAATAATTTCAAAGCATTTTTAAATGCTTTGATTTCATAATAGGCAACAGCTAATTTATACTTGGCTTCTAAATTTGTTTCAGATGATCTGCTTAAATATTTTATGGCCTTTGCATAATCCCCATTATCATAAAAGAAACTACCTAAGCCTCTTAATAACTTAATAGATTGAGGGTGTTCTGGATGATTGGCAACAAACCTTTCTGCTAAAACTTCTGACTCAGGCTGGGCCATGTAGATTGAACATAGCGTAATATAATATTCAGCTAGTACTTTCTGCCCAGATTGCTCCCCATTTATGGGTTCTAAAGTTTGTAAGTATTGAATAAATTCCTCCTTAGCTGCTACGTAATTCTTGGCATCAAAGTATTCTTTGGCTTGACGAAAGTGTAGTGTATGATCTTTAAAACTTAATGTTTGTTGCGAAAAACCTGTATGTGTTATAGTTAATAAGCATCCTGTTAAAAGTGCACAGGTCAAAAATATATTTTTCTTCATTATAAAATGATTATTGCAGTCACAATTACTACAATAATACGAAATTATCATCAATTTATTTCATAATTTGTAACTAAAAATCGGAAGAAAAATTATCAAAAATTTATAAAATTTTAAATCAATAGATGAATTGATTAAATTTATGGTTTAACAAAAATAGTACTTCCTTAAATAAACTAATGCCAATGAAATTTAAACGTTTATTCATACTTGCAGCATTCCTTTTTTCCTTGAAAACTTTAGGGCAAGGAATTATACATCAATTGGGGATGCCTTCACCCCAAACACATTATTTTGATGTAACGACGACAATTGATCTTTCTAAATTGAAATCAAATAAAGGATTTGTAGAATTTAAAATGCCAGCTTGGACGCCCGGTTCCTATTTAATCAGGGAATATGCTAAAAATGTGGAACAAGTTAAAGCATATTTAAATCAAGAATCAGTTGTTGTTAGAAAATCGAATAAAAATACTTGGAAAGTAACCATTCCAGCAAGTCTTAAAACGGGTAAACTTTCTCTTAATTATCAGGTTTACGCATTTGAAATGTCTGTTAGAACCTCTTTTTTAGATGATTCTCATGGATATATAAATCCTGCTAGTGTATTTATGTTTGTTGAGGATTTGGCTAATATGCCTATATCTCTAAAGGTTATTCCACATGCTAGTTTTTCAAAAGTTTCAACTGCAATGGCCCCACAGGATTCTAAATTTTCATTTATAGCTAAAAATTTAGATGAATTCATCGATTCTCCTATCGAAATAGGAAATCATCAAATATTTTCATTTAAAGTAAAAGGTGTTCCCCATCAAATTGCTTTTTATGGGCCGGCAAAAGTAGATACAACTAAATTTTTAAAGGATGTAGAGAAAATGTGTCTTACTGCCATGCAAGTGGTAGGAGAACATCCATGTGACCATTATTTATTTATAATTCATAATTTGAATCGCGGAGGCGGTGGTTTAGAGCATCTTAATTCGACTACTTGTCAGGTTACTCGCTCTGCTTATGAAAATGAAAATGGATATAATGGAATTATGAATTTATTGGCGCATGAATATTTTCATTTGTGGAATGTAAAGCGTATCCGACCGATTGCTCTTGGACCATTTGATTATGAAAATGAAAATTATACTCATAATCTTTGGTTTTCAGAGGGGATTACCTCCTATTATGCTGATTTGCTATCCTATCGCGCAGGTTTTGTAAATAAAACCAATTATTTAAAGGGTCTTAGCGATGAAATTTCTGGAGTAGAAAATACACCTGGTAATAAGGTGGATCCTGTGGCCGATGCAAGTTGGGATGCTTGGATTAAATATTATCGCCCAAATGAAAATTCTCGAAATTCGTCCATCTCCTATTATGATAAGGGGTCTGTATTGGGAGGTGTCATGAATTTATGGATTATCTCAAATTCAAAAGGAAAAAAATCCTTGGATGATGTATTTAAATACCTATACGATACCTATTATAAAAAAATGAATAGAGGTTTTACCGATGCTGAATTAGAAAATGCATTTTCAACTGTAGCAGGGACTTCTGCAAAAGAATTCTTCTCTAATCTTATTTATGATGTAAAAACTCCACCTTATGCCGAATTGTTGAAACAATTTGGGTTTGATTGGATTGATGCAAATGCAACCAAAGAAATCCCTTATATTGGTTGTAGTATTGTCAATAATAAGGTTACATCTGTTTACAAAGGAAGTTCAGCTTACCAATTTGGATTAAATGTGGGAGATGAAATTATTAAAGTAAATAATGACCTTTTTGAGGGAATGGATAAATTATTAGCTAATAAAAAAGTTGGAGATTCCATCTTATTTACCGTTAAAAGAGATGGTTTGGAAAAAAATTATTTAATCCCAGTCGTAAAAAGTCCATTATCCCAATTTGAAATCAAACCAATTACTAACCCTTCTTTAGGTCAAAAGGAATTGGAAACAAAATGGTTGGGATTGTAGAAAAGGTATAAAATAAATGGTTTGTTTATGCATTTTTTAAAAGAATTGGAATGTGATCGGTTGAAAGTTCTACTATACGAGTGGAATTCGAAATATATTGTCAAATATGAAACCTCCTCAATGGAACAAACGATCAAATTTTCTATATTGGATTTTACATCAGAAAAAGAAATAGAGGAACTAGCAACTAGTTCCTCTATTGTAAATCAGGTAATCTTAAATTTTGAAAATTTATCAAAAGAGATTAAAAATCAATTGTTATAATTTATCATTCAATTATTTTCACAGAAACGATTTTGTCTCCTTGCCTAATGGCATCAATTACCTCTAATCCATCTACGACTTTGCCGAAACAAGTATGCTTGCGATCTAGATGGGAAGTATTGTTTCTACTATGGCAAATAAAGAATTGAGAACCCCCAGTATTCGGACCGCGGTGAGCCATTGACAAGACACCACGATCGTGGTATTGGTTGTTGCCACTTAATTCACATGGAATGGTGTATCCCGGACCACCCGCACCAGTTCCAGTTGGATCACCTCCTTGAATGACAAAATCAGGAATGACACGATGGAAAGTTACGCCATCATAAAATCCTTTTTTTGATAAATCAATGAAATTTTGCACATGAATAGGTGCATCTTCTTGATAAAATTCAATTTTCATTAAACCTTTATCGGTCAACATTTCTGCGTATGCCATAATATTCTTTTAAATTTGTTTTTTA
>JBEBDG010000242.1:0-3742 GCA_041157165.1 Bacteroidota bacterium | reverse complement strand
AACACATAACCTTTTACACCAATGATGTCTCCAATATCTAATAGTTTTTTGAAGACTGTGTTATACAAGGTTTTATCTTCTCCCGGGCACAAATCATCTCTTCTAAAATACAGCTGAATTCTTCCCGATGAATCTTGTAATTCAGCGAAAGAGGCATTTCCCATGATACGAAAACTCATCAAACGACCTGCCAAACAAACCTCTTGAAAATTATTTTTTTCAGGAGCATATTCTTCTAAAATCTGTTTGGAAAGCGTATCCACAGGGTATTGGGCTGCTGGATATGGATCAATGCCTAAAGCCATTAAATCCAATCGCTTTTGTCTTCGAAGTTGTTCTTGCTCACTGAGTATCATGAATTTTTACATTTTTTATAAGCTACAAAATTAGCCATTTTCAATGGGATTTAAAAAAAATGCAATCTTAATCATAACATGCGAACATTTTTTTCTTAAATAATGTTAAAGTGCATAGAAATCGCAATGATGCGAATCAATTTTCGTTAATTTCGTGTATAAAATTTTAACCCGAAAAATAAAAAGAGGTATGGAAATGAAGAATCAAATTAAATCATTCGTTTTAGTTGGCCTAATTTCAAGTGGTTTGACCTTAGGTGCTTATCATTTATTAAATCTAGACAATTCAAATGCAATAAGATCTTCCCCTTCAGCATTTACTACGAATGTTTCTTCTGTAAATGTGCCAGGTAATCCAGGTGAATTTACGTATGCTGCCGAAAAAACTACGCCGGCAGTTGTACATATTAAAACCAAGTCAACCCCTAAATCAATGGGTCGTCAATTTTCTAGCCCATTTGATGATTTCTTTGGATTTGGAGACCCATTTGGAGGTGGTCAACAACGTCGATCACAACCTCAAGAAGCATCAGGTTCAGGAGTTATCATCAGTGCAGATGGATATATTGTCACGAACAACCACGTGGTAGATAATGCAGAAGAAATTACTGTCATTTTAAACGACAAACGTGAATTTAAAGGTAAAATTATTTCAACTGATCCATCATCAGATTTGGCAGTGATTCAAATTAAAGGAGAAAATTTACCATTCCTAACATTTGGTGATTCAGATAATTTACGTGTAGGCGAATGGGTGTTGGCTGTGGGTAATCCATTTAATTTAGAATCTACAGTTACAGCTGGAATTGTTTCAGCAAAAGGTAGACAAAATATTATCGACAGAGATCCAGACGCAAATGTTAATCCTTTAGAGTCTTTTATACAAACAGATGCTGCCGTGAATCCTGGTAATTCAGGAGGAGCATTGGTAAACTTGAAAGGTGAATTAGTTGGTATCAATACCGCTATTTATTCAAGAACTGGACAATTTGCAGGTTATTCCTTCGCCGTACCTGTGAGTATCGTTAAAAAAGTATCAGGCGATTTAATCAAGTATGGTAATGTTCAACGAGGGTTTTTGGGCGTTCAAATCATGGAAGTCAATTCTAAATTGGCAGATGAAAAAGATTTAAAAACTAACAATGGTGTTTACGTTGGAGGTTTTTCTGAAAATTCTGCAGCAAAAGAAGCTGGCATCAAAGTAAACGATGTGATAACAAAAGTTGATGGAGTTGAGACCAAAACATCAGCCAAATTAATGGAAATTGTCAATAGAAAACGACCAGGTGAGGTAGTAGATGTAACGGTGAACCGTGATGGCTCAACCAAAGAATTCAAGGTAACCCTTCGCAACTTAGATGGAAATACAAGTATAGTAAAAGGTGCCGCTGGAGAAAGTAGCAAATCAGAATTTCTTGGCGCAAAATTTGGATCGTTAACTCAAGCAGAAAAATCGAAATTGAAAATTTCTTCTGGTGTTAAAATCACAGAAATAGACCCAGAGGGTAGATTGGCCATGTATGGAATTGAAAAGGGAGTAATCATTACCAAAATAAATGATAAAACTGTTAATTCACCAAGCGAGGCTATTGAAGCACTTGAAGGTAAAAAAGGAAGAATTAAATTAGAAGGTGTGGATGTGGATGGTGCTCGATTCATTTACGTAATGTAAAGAATTTAACCTGTAAATGAAGTTATTTGGTGATAAAGAAAAAGCCTCGAAAATTCGAGGCTTTTTCTTTATGTCCTTTAATTAATTCAGAAAAGTATGTATTATTCTAAAAAATTAAAAATGATTCTTATTTGTACAAAACATGCTTTACAGCCGCAATGGTACGATCTACTGAAGGTAAAATTTCTTCAATAAGAGTTGGCGCATAAGGCAATGGTAAATCTTTAGAATTTACACGCACAACAGGAGCATCTAAATAATCGAAAGCCCAACGCTGCACATTGTATGCAATTTCAGAAGAAATAGCGGATAATGGATTGGCCTCCTCAACTACTACACAACGATTGGTTTTCTTTACTGATTCAATAACAGTATCATAATCAATCGGACGAACAGAACGCAAATCAATTAATTCTGCAGAAATTCCCATTTTTTCTAATTCAATCATCGCAGGAAGCACCACACGAGAAATCATTTTGCCAAAACTAACAATCGTCACATCCTTTCCTTGAGTCATGACATTTGCCTTTCCTATTGGAATTAAATATTCTCCATCAGGTACCATACCTTTATCTCCATACATCAATTCCGATTCCATGAAAATTACTGGATCATTATCACGAATGGAAGATTTCAACAATCCTTTCGCATCTGCCGGATTCGAAGGAACCACAACTTTTAATCCTGGGGTATTGGCATACCAATTCTCAAAATTGGAGGAGTGCTGCGAAGATAATTGACCAGCATTTCCCGTTGGTCCACGAAATACAATCGGACAAGAATATTGACCTCCAGACATTGACATTAATTTAGAAGCGGAGTTAATCACTTGATCTATCGCTACTAAAGAGAAGTTGAAAGTCATGAATTCAACAATCGGACGAAGACCATTTGCTGCAGCCCCTACACCAATTCCTCCAAAGCCAAGTTCAGCGATGGGTGTATCGATTACACGTTTTGGACCAAACTCGTCTAACATGCCTTGTGATACCTTGTAAGCACCATTGTATTCTGCAACTTCCTCACCCATTAAGAAAACGGATGCATCACGACGCATTTCCTCTTGCATTGCCTCTCTTAAGGCTTCTCTAAATTGAATTTCTCTCATAATTGAATATAAAAAGGCTATTCCTTTTCGCACGCAAAATTAGGCAAGAAATCTTATACCACAAAACCTATTTTACGGATATAAAGTGTAGAATTTCATATTTTCCATGTAATTTTATATTTTCTAATCAATATTTCTTAATGTCAGTCTCAATTGCCCCTATCTCTCATTCCTTACCACCGTTTTTAAGTGGCAGTTCTTACTCCAGAATCATCGTATTGGTAGATGAAAATACAAACAAATATTGTTTACAACACATCAAAGATTTTTTACCGAAAAACTTCCTAAAAATTCAAATTAAATCTGGCGAGAAACATAAAAATCTTCTTACCTGTGAACACATTTGGAAAGAATTAACAAAGGCAAATGTTGATAGACACGCATTAATGATCAATTTAGGTGGTGGAGTTATTGGTGATATGGGAGGTTTTTGTGCCTCCACCTACAAAAGAGGTATAGATTTCATTCAAATTCCAACTACACTTCTTTCCCAGGTTGATGCAAGTGTTGGCGGAAAATTAGGTATCGATTTTCATGGATTCAAAAATCACATTGGAGTATTTCAATTACCAAAGACAGTTTTGGTGGATCCTTTCTTTATTGAAA
>JBEBDG010000241.1:0-3754 GCA_041157165.1 Bacteroidota bacterium | reverse complement strand
TGCAAAATCGCGACAAGAACCTTTTTTCTGTTGCAAGGTAAAAGCAGGAAGATGCGCATTTCCTTCCTCTCTGATTTCATAGGTATATTCAGAGAAGATATAGTTGTTTACCTCCATTAAAAAGGCTGATGTTAATCCATTTGATTTGGAAAGTAAATCATTGGAAAGAAGGATGATTTCTGCAGGAATTGTTTCACTCAACAAATAAGGCCCTAATACTTTTCGTTGGTCCGCATTGTATTTCATTGGCAATTTATGTGCCTCTTTAGGTACATAATAAAAATCAAATGGGTTAAAATCTTCTAATTTTAATTTAGCCTGTAATTCCACAATCAGAAAATTACTTGTATGCTCAAATACAGCAATTTGTTGTGTATTTCCCTCCGCATCGATATGAGTGGATACTTTTGATGGCCTAGGTAAAATTTCAGTATGTAGCTCTACTATTTCGCAATAGCGATCTTGCTTGGGGTACAAATAAATCAATTGTGGTCCCAAGGAAACCTCTTGTTCATAGGTATATTCCAGTCGATGAAAAATGGAGACTATCATACGGAAAGAAGGTCTTTCATCCAATCTTCATTAATGGTTTTTAAAGAATTTCGTAAAGATAAATTCCACTCATCTGAAATTTTTTGCATGTCTTCCTTATACAATCTTAATTCTTTTGCTTTGAAACTACCCGATTCATATACTACCACATCAATCGGATAATCGACATCATTGGTACTAAATTGCGTTGCATCAAATGATAAAAACCCCATTTTCAAGGCTTCCTTTAAAGGGGTATCAAAGGATAAATTTCGATTTAAAATAGGCTTCCCGTAATTTGAATTGCCTATAATTTGATACTTTAAACCATCATTGATTTCAATCCAATTGCCTTCTGGAAATATTAAAAACAACTTATGTTCTGAATCCTTTGGCATTTGTCCGCCAATAATTGCATGTAAATTAAATTGGTATCCTTCCTTTTCTAGTACTTCTCGGTCTTCATCCGCTACCTTTTTTAACATTTTGCCAAATGCAGATGCAGCCTCAAACATAAAATGATAGGATTCCTCCTCCGTAGCAATTTTTTGATTGAAATAGGTAATCGTTTTATCCCGCACCGAGCGTAAACCTGCCGTCATGATAAACAGACTATGGTTATTTATTTCATGAATTGAAATTTTTTTATTGGAATACATTTCATTTCCAGCCGTTATACGGGTATCTGCAATGGCAATAAGTCCTTCCTTTACTGTAATTCCTAAACAATATGTCATTTTATTAAAATTATGAAACTGCTTTTAAATCAAAATAAGAATTGAAAATGGCTTCGCCAATTTCATTATTTTTTACTTGGTAATCATCTAAAAACTGGTGCAAGCCAATTTGTAAAATGTCAGAAATTTCTGTGAATTGAATATCTGACAATAATTTTGATAATTTCTTTTCTGCTAAATTAGTATACCCATTGTCTACCGATGTACCAGAAATTGCATATAAAGAGGATTCTGCCTCTTGTAAACAATGTACCACCGAGCGTGGAAAATTTTTATCCAAAATCAAAAATTCAACAATATTTGAAGGATTAATCTCCTTGTATTGTTGTCTAAACATATTATATGCCGAATTAGATTTCAAAACGGCCGACCACAAAAGTAGATCCAAAGGAGAGCCCACTGCCTCCACAGAAGGCAAAAGCGTGAAATATTTCACATCCAAGAATCGAGTGGTTTTATCAGCACGCTCAATTTGTTTGCCAATCTGCCCAAAATGCCAACTTTCACCTCGGGTAATCGTTGAATCTACAATTCCATAAAATAATTGACTGCCCGACTTAATCTCTTCTAAAAATCCCTGATATTTAGAAATTTCCCATTGCTTACTACCCGATTTACTGTTTTTTACTTTCCAATAAATCCGATTCAAATATTCCCACATTTCTTTCGAAATACACTCACGAATAGTTCGCGCATTTTCCCTAGCAATAAACAAACACGATAATATCGAATTCGGATTACGCTCATCAAAAGTCATAAAATGCAATACATTTTCTCGATTTACTTCTGAATAATTGGATAAGAATTGTTGTTGATCGGCCGTCGCAACAATTAAGGGCTCCCATTGCTCTGGGATATTGGAGGGTAAATCCAAAGCTAGGTTAAAGTTGACAGAGATAAATCGAGCGTAATTATCCGCTCGCTCTATGTAACGATTCATCCAATAAATGGAATTGGCGACTCTACTTAACATATGATTAATTTTTAAATGCTTGATTATCCTTTCGGACAAATAAATTTAGGATTTTTTTGCGAACATCAAAATACAATTACATCAATTTTAATTATTTAATAGTTTAAAATATAATTTTTCCAAGATTATACATTGTATTTCACTCAAAATGTAAAATTTATGATGCCTTTTGAAAAAAAATGAAATTAAAATTTTTAACTTAAAGTACGTCAAGCATTTAAATACATACAGATTATGAATTTCTCATTTGAATCCTATGAAACGGAGGGATATTTCGATGAAATGTTTTACTCCGATGGAAAAGTCCGAGAAGGATACCTTCCATTTAAAAATCGAGTCGAAGAACTAAGCACAGAAGAATTCGTAAGAAGACAGGCAGCAGCTGAAAAAGCGCTCATGGCAATGGGTATCACGTTTAATGTGTATGCAGAGAATGAGGGAACGGAACGTATCATGCCAGTTGATATCATTCCAAGAATTGTAGCGGCAAAAGAATGGGACAAAATTGAAAAAGGATTGATTCAACGGATAACTGCCTTGAATTTATTCTTAACAGATATTTATTCAAATCAAAGGATATTAAAAGACGGGATTATCCCCAAAGAGGTTATTTTCTCTTCGAAAAATTATTTACATTCATGCAATGGAGTAATGCCATCCAAAAATAGATGGATACATATTACAGGATCGGATTTAATTCGAGATGCGAATGGTGAGTACATGGTATTGGAAGATAATTTAAGATGTCCTTCTGGTGTATCCTACATGCTTGAAAATAGAGAATTACTGAAACAATCCTTCCCTGAGGTGGTAAGTAAAACCAACATAAGACCTATATCAGATTATGCTCACAAATTGCTTGAAATGTTGAAATACATTAGTAACAGGCCTAATCCAACCATCGTAGTCTTGACCCCAGGCATCTATAATTCTGCCTATTTTGAACATTCCTATTTGGCACAACAAATGGGCGTAGAACTTGTAGATGCCAGAGACCTTGTGGTAGATGATGGTTATGTGAAAATGCGTACGACCAAAGGATTCCAAATTGTAGATGTTATTTACAGACGAATAGACGACACCTATTTAGATCCATTGGTTTTTAATCGCGATTCATTAATTGGAATTCCTGGAATTTTTGAAGTTTACAAAAATGGCAATGTGGCGCTTGCCAATGCTCCGGGAACTGGGGTTGCTGATGACAAGGTAATTTATGCATATGTACCTAGGATCATTAAATATTATTTAGGAGAAGAAGCCATCTTAAAAAATGTTCCGACCTACCTCTGCGACGAAGAGGATGATCGACAATATGTGTTAGAAAACATCGAAAAATTAGTTGTTAAAGAGGCCAATGAAGCAGGTGGTTATGGTATGCTGATTGGCCCAAAATCAAGTTTGGAGGAACAAGAAAAATTCAAAAAACTAATTGTTCAAAATCCAAGAAATTATATCGCCCAACCAACCATCTCCTTGTCTAGGGTTCCATGTCTGATCGGAGAACAAGCAGAAG
>JBEBDG010000240.1:0-3795 GCA_041157165.1 Bacteroidota bacterium | reverse complement strand
ATTGCGAAGTGGGAGGATGGTATCCGTAAATTGGGTACTGCCAAACCTACTGAACGTATCATTGGAGAGATGAGTCGTGCAACTTCTATGTTGCGTGATTTATTAAACAACGATTTTGATAATGTGATTGTGGATAGCCCTGAGGTTTTTCAAGAAGCCAAGGATTATGTGCATCATGTGGCACCTGAAAAGGAGAAAATTGTTAAACTTCATTCTGGGAAAAACAAATTATTTGAACAAGTTGGCATCGAGAAACAATTAAAAATGCTATTCGGTCGTTCAGTATCATTACCAGGTGGAGGATATTTGATTATTGAGCATACAGAGGCCTTACACGTAATTGATGTAAACTCGGGGAACAAATCCAATTCGGAAGATGACCAAGAGGCGACAGCAATCAGTGTAAATAAAGAAGCCGCCAAGGAAATTGCAAGGCAATTACGTTTGCGTGATATGGGTGGAATCATTGTAATTGATTTTATCGATATGAAAAAAGCAGAAAATCGGAAGATTATCCAAGATTTGATGCGCGACGAAATGCGACCTGATCGTTCAAAATACACCATTTTGCCATTGTCCAAATTTGGATTGATGCAAATTACTCGTCAAAGGGTACGTCCGGAAATGAACGTTGCAACGAATGAAACTTGTCCAACTTGTGGAGGTACAGGAAGTATTACGGCAAGTATTGCAGTTTCAGAGGTTATAGCTCAACATGTGGAGCATTTGGTTACCAAGCAAAATGAAAAGGATTTAACCATTCTGGTGCATCCATTTGTTTATGCCTATTTTACCAAAGGTTTCCCTTCCATTCGAATGAAATGGTTTTTCAATTTCAAAACCTGGATTAAACTTAGAGAAGACTCTTCTTTGGGTTTAACAGACTTTAAATTTTTAAACCGAAACGAAGATGAAATCGAAACCTCATCTTAATATTGTTTTTGCAATTTTTTGTCTTTTTTCATTTTCAAGCCAAGGGCAATGGTGGAAAAAGACAGAAGATGCAGAAAAAGAGCGTTCCAAAGGAATGCTCCTATTTACCTCTGAATTCCAGGTAGAAGCCACTTACGCTATCAATCAGATGTATAATTACAAATTCCCGGAGGCAGAAAGGGAATTTAGTTTTCTTAAAATCAAATACCCAAATCATCCTCTACCCGATTTATTATTAGGTTTAGTTCAATGGTGGAAAATAGTTCCTAATACTCAAAATGAAATTTTTGATGAGCGATTCAATGAATACATGGAAGCATCCATTGAAAAAGCAGAGAGGATTTGGGACGATACTGAAAATCCGGAAGCAGCATTTATCTTGGCTTCTTCTTATGCCTTTAAAGGACGGTTACATGCAGAAAGACAGCATTGGACTCGAGCAACTTGGGCTGCAAGAAATGCTTTAAAATATTTAGAAAAATGTCGGGAATATGCAGACTTTAGTCCAGAAATTCTTTTTGGCGATGGTTTATACAATTATTACTACCATTTCATAAAAAAGAATTTTGCTTTAATGCGCCCGGTTTTGTGGCTATTCCCAAAAGCCAACAAAGATCAAGGCATTAAACAAATTGAAAAAGCGGTTTACGATGCTTTTTATACACGAACTGAAGCGAGGTATTTTTTATTACAGATTTATGCAATGGAAGGCCTCAGTAATAAATCATATGAATTAGCTAAATACACGCACGAAAATTATCCGGATAATCCATTTTTTCATCGATACCATGCCAGGGAGGCCTATATGCAAGGTAAATATGAAGAAGCTTCTACACTTTCCAAACAAATTTTGGAACGAATAGAAAGTCACCAAATAGGCTATGAAGCAGTTTCTGGACGTTATGCAAGTTATATATTAGGCTATTATCAATTGTATTTATTCAAAAATCCAATTGAGGCCAAACCTTATTTCCAGCAATGCATAACTTTTTCTCAACAAACAAATTCAAAAGAATCTGGTTATTATTGGGCATCCTTGTTGGGACTAGCCAGAATTGCTTACCAAGACAAAGATTACGACTTGGCAGTTGACCATTGCAAAGATGTTTTGGAGCACGCAGATAAAAAATCTTCTCAGCATACAGACGCCAAAAAGTTGCTTTCAGAAGCAAAAAAGGCTAGGAGAAAATCAAGGTAAAGAAATTTTACAATTTAGTAATATTAAGAAAAAAACTAATTGTATTTTTGTAAGATATAAGAAAACCCCAATAGGATGTTCGGATTAGAACCTACATTATTCATACTGTTATTTGTCTGCATTTTAGCTGCCTGCGCTTTTGAATTTGTCAATGGATTTCATGATACCGCCAATGCAGTAGCAACTGTTATTTATACCCATTCATTGAAGCCGACTCAAGCTGTTGTGTGGTCTGGGTTTATGAATTTTATTGGTTTGTTAACCGGTGGAATTGGAGTTACCATGAGTATCATAGGACTGCTCCCCACAGAGCTACTCATTGATACGAATGTTTACCATTCGATGGCAATGGCCTTGTCTTTATTGATTACTGCCATTATTTGGAACTTAGGTACATGGTATTTGGGAATACCCGCTTCGAGTTCACACACATTAATTGGGTCTATCATAGGAATTGGTGTAGGACACGCTTTGCTACCCGAAAATTCAAATAAAGGAATATCTAGTGTCAATTGGGATAAAGCTTTAGAAATAGGACAAGCCTTGTTATTGTCTCCATTATTTGGATTTGCCTTGGCTATCATTTTGATGTATATCTTAAGAAAGACCGTTAAAAATAAAGAAATATTTAAAGAGCCAAAGAAAAATTCACCTCCACCCACTTGGATCAGAGGAATTTTAATTACAACCTGTACACTAGTTTCTTTTTTTCATGGAAGAAATGATGGCCAAAAAGGTATTGGATTGGTGATGGTCATTTTGATTGCCTTTTTACCAGGATATTTTGCTGTTAATCATAATTTTGATTTAAAAAATTTAAATCATTCAGTTTCAGTGGTATCTACCATATCGAATAAAATTGATACAATACCATTGTCTGAAAAAGAAAAGGAAAGCTTAGCTACTATTAAGCAATCAAATACTCAAATTGCTAGTATTTTATTGAATAAAAAAGACTTCAAGGGACTTAGTACAGAACAAAAATTTGATGTAAGAAAAGCTGCATTGGCCATCAACAAGCATTCAAAAAAATTATTAGAAAGTGAATCAGTTGTTTGGACAAAAGAAGATAAAGACAATTTCAAAAAAGAAACTTTAGGCGGTAAGAGTCCATTCTTTTCGTTTAAAAATGCCTCATCCAGCTTATCTGGATTAACAGATTATGCCCCTAATTGGGTAATGTGGATGGTAGCTCTTTCTCTTGGACTTGGAACTATGGTTGGATGGAAGAGAATTGTAGTTACAATCGGAGAAAAAATTGGTAAACACCATTTAACTTACGCACAGGGAGCATCGGCTGAATTAATTGCATCGGTTACTATTGGATTGGCAACAGCATACAAATGGCCAGTAAGTACTACACATGTATTGTCTTCCGGAATTGCTGGGACCATGGTAGCTTCTAAGGGTGTGAAAAATTTACAAGGTGGTACCATTAAAAGTATTGCCTTGGCATGGGTATTAACTTTACCGGTTACTGTAATTTTATCTGCATTTTTATTTGTAATTTTGCGCTGGATAACCGGCTAAAATGAAAGCACAAATTATTAAAAAATATTTTCCACAGATATCAGAAAAGCAGCTCGAGCAATTCGAGCTGCTTTTTCCATTGTATGAAGAATGGAATGAAAAAATAAATGTAATTTCAAGAAAAGACATTGAAA
>JBEBDG010000239.1:0-3804 GCA_041157165.1 Bacteroidota bacterium | reverse complement strand
ATAGAATTGTTGCCGTGGCACAAGGCGAGGAGGGTTCTTTTACAGATATCATCGGTTGGTTTACTGATGACGCTGTTAAACTAATTCGTGGAGCCAAGGGCACTGTTGTCCGTTTGAAAATTTTAAAGGGTTCAGTAGCTATCGGTACACCTGCTGTTGAAGTTCGATTGGTCAGAGAAAAAATAAAAATTGAAGAACAAACAGCAAAAAAAGAAATTTTAACAACAAAGAATGGGGATCAGGTAACCAAAATTGGATTAATTACCATTCCAATGTTTTATAGAGATTTCGAAGGAGCAAGAAGTAAGGAACAAGATTTTAAATCTACTTCTGCTGACGTAAAGAAATTTTTAAATGAATTCAAAAAAGAGGGTGGAGTAGATGCAGTTGTGATTGATTTGAGAAATAATGGTGGAGGTTCCCTTTTAGAGGCTATAGATTTAACAGGCTTATTTATTACAAAAGGTCCAGTAGTCCAACGTAAATCTTCTGAGGGTAGAATAAGCACTGAAGTTGATAATAATCCAGAAGTTGTTTACGAGGGACCATTAGCCGTGATGATTAATCGTTTTTCTGCTTCTGCCTCTGAAATTTTTGCAGCAGCCATTCAAGACTATAAGCGTGGAATTATTGTTGGTGAGCAATCCTATGGTAAAGGTACAGTTCAATCGGTTGTTGATTTAACTCGTTATTTGGGAGAAACAGAAGCAGCAGGTTCTTTAAAAATTACTTTAGAAAAGTTTTATCGTATCAATGGAAGTTCTACTCAACATAAGGGTGTGAGTCCTGATTTCGCCTTGCCATCTGCCTTTACGGCAGAGGAATATGGTGAAAGTGCTCAAAAAAGTGCACTTCCTTGGGATATGATAGCTACATCGGCCTTTCAACCTATAAATGCAGTGAATTCAACCTTACAGAATAAATTGAATTCTAATTTTCAAGTTCGTTTGAAAACTAATTCTGAGCTTCTAAAATTGAAAGTAGATACCGAGAAATTTAAAAAGTACAAGGAAAAAAATTCAGTAAGCCTACTTTTTGAAAAAAGAAAAAAAGAGTTGGATGAATTGAAAAAACAGCCTGATGAAACAGAGTCGATTGTTCAAGCAATGGGTGGTACTGTGCCGGCAGATCCAGCAAAATCAGATAAGGATAAAAAAGAAGATAAGCATGCAAAAGATGTTTATCTAAAAGAAACCCAACAAATTGTAGTAGATTGGTTGAATTTAATTGGGAGTAAATCACCCAAAATAGTAATGAAAAAATGAATTATCAATTGCTATTGGCGGAGGCAGGACCACTCATAAGAGATACCGGTAATTGGATTCAATCCGTTGTTAAAACGATTGACCAAAAAGATATCATTTACAAAGGAAAGAATGATTTGGTCTCTTATGTGGATCGAGAAGCAGAGGCAAGGTTAAAAGATGGTTTAACCAAATTTTTTCCAGAGGCACAATTTATTGCGGAGGAGACATCAAATGATTATTCAGCAATTGGAGACGGTTATTATTGGGTAATTGATCCTTTAGATGGAACCACCAATTTTTTACATCAATTGCCTGCTTATGCAGTTTCTGTTGGATTAATTGTTAACAAGCAGCCTGTTTTAGGTTTGATATACGAGCCTAATCGTGATGAATTGTTTTGTGCAGCGAAAGGTGTTGGCGCCACGTTAAATGGTCAGCCTATACAGGTTTCCAAGCAAGACGATTTAGGGAAGGCTTTGTTGGCTACTGGATTCCCTTATCACGATTTTTCCTACCAAGATCGATACCTAAATCTATTGAAAAATTTGATGAAAAAAAGTCATGGCTTACGGCGAATAGGAGCTGCCTCTATTGATTTAGCCTACACGGCATGTGGAAGATTTGAAGGTTTTTTTGAATATAATTTAAAGCCATGGGATGTAGCTGCTGGAAAAATTATCATCGAAGAAGCAGGTGGCATTGTAACGAATTTTTCCGGTGGATTAGATGTCTTGTTTTCTGGAGAAATAATTGGAGCAGGCCCCATTTTTAAAGAATTTTTAGAAGAACTTCAAAAATATTGGTTTAACGAAAAATGATTGAAAATATTGTAATAGCCGTGGTCTTTATTTTAGCTTCTTTCTTTCTAGGAAGATTAGTTTATAAACAGTTTTGGGGTAAACAGTCTTCTTGTGCTAAAGGATGTGGTGGTGCTTGTTCAGGCATAGATATTTCTTCTGATTCCAACCCTCAATAACTATGGCATCAGCCGAGAAGCTAAGTGGGAAAATAATTGATTGGCATATTATAAGCCGTCTTTATGGATTTGCCAAGCCGTATAAATCACGTTTTTGGCTTCTTGTTTTTTTAATTCTTTGCATGGCAGGTGTTTCACCGCTGATTCCTTTGCTTATTCGTTATACACTGGATCATTATGTGAGTCTTGATCATTACCAAGACTTGATTCGAATGTTTTTGATCATGCTTGGAGTATTACTCACACAAACAGGCTTACAATTTTCAACAAGTTATTTAGCAGGTTATTTGGGCCAAACTGTTATCAAGGACATTCGAGTTCAGTTATATGATAAAATCCTCAAATTAAAGTTATCCTTTTTCGATGTAACACCTATTGGACGATTGGTAACTCGGACGGTTTCCGATATTGAAACTTTGAATGATGTTTTTTCAGAGGGATTAGCCTCAATTGCTGGAGATATATTACAATTGTTTTTGATAATTGTTGTCATGTTTGTAACAGACTGGAAATTAACGCTCATCATTCTTGGTACCGTTCCATTTATGCTGGCATCTACTTATATTTTCAAGGAACATATAAAAAAATCATTTAACGAGGTTCGTTTGGCTGTGGCAAACTTAAACACATTTGTTCAAGAGCATATCACTGGAATGTTAATTGTTCAATTATTCCACGCAGAAAAAAGAGAATATCTAAAATTTGAACAAATCAACAAGGAGCACCGAGATGCTAATATTAGAGGTATTTTAGCCTATTCTATTTATTTTCCAGTTGCAGATGTGATCTCAGCTATTGGCACTGGTTTGATTGTTTGGGCAGCATCAACTTTTATTTTAAAGGAACAACAATCCATTGGTACGCTCACGGCTTTTTTAATGTTTATTAATTTATTTTATCGTCCTATCCGAATGCTTGCTGATCGATTCAATACCTTACAAATGGGAATTGTTTCAACTGAGCGTATTTTGGGTCTTTTAGATTCAAAAGATTTTATTTTAAACAATGGAAAGATTGAGGCAGAACAATTGA
This sequence comes from Bacteroidota bacterium, assembly GCA_041157165.1. GTDB lineage: Bacteria > Bacteroidota > Bacteroidia > Cytophagales > Spirosomataceae > Sandaracinomonas. Next base: position 549 of record JBEBDG010000239.1, on the reverse strand, counting down.
AAGGAAAGATTGAATTTAAAAATATTTCTTTCGCTTATAATGAACCTGAATATGTTGTTAAGGAGGTTAGTTTTAAACTTGAAAAAGGAAAAACACTTGCCATTGTAGGCGCAACGGGTGCTGGAAAATCTTCTATTATTGGTCTTTTAAACCGTTTTTATGAGGCTCAGAAAGGTGAAATATTGGTCGATGGAATTGAAATTAAAGACTATGAAATTCATAGCTTACGTAAAAATATCGCAGTAGTTTTACAAGATGTCTTCTTATTTAGTTCCAGTATAGCCTACAATATCCATTTGGGAGACCAATCGATTAGTCAAGAACAAATAGAAAATTCGGCTAAAGCTGTAGGAATTCATGACTTTATTCTTAGTCTTCCAGGTGCTTATGATTACCAAGTGATGGAAAGAGGAGCAACGCTCAGTGTTGGTCAAAGGCAACTCATTGCCTTTGTAAGAGCTCTTGTTAGAAATCCTAAAATTATTGTATTGGATGAAGCGACCTCCTCCATAGATTCCGAATCTGAGTTGTTGATACAAAAAGCCATTA
>JBEBDG010000238.1:0-3832 GCA_041157165.1 Bacteroidota bacterium | reverse complement strand
TAGCGTAAATACCAGGACTGAGCGGATTGATATTTTTTGATTCGTGCTCATTTTCAGAACTTTACTGTATAGGTGAATGAAGGGAACGCTGATCCTAAAATCGAAATCTGATAAGGAACCAATCTTGGAACCCTGCCCTCTCTTTGGAAGAATACAGAATAGGCATTTCTCCTTCCAGTAAGGTTATAGATGCTAAAGTTGACTTTATCGTCCCATTTTCGTACGAAGCCATTGGTCAGGTAAGAAAAGTCAATTCTAAAATAATTTGGAATTCGAAACTCATTTCTGTTGCCAAAATTGGGGACCGAAACCGCTCCAATGACATAGTTGGATGAAATCCCTGTCACGGGTCGCCCTGATGAAAAATTGAAGTTGGTATTGAAAGTTCTACCTTTTTTCACATGGAAATTAGTCACCAAGGAAATGTTGTGGGGTTTGTCAAAATTGGTTGCAAACCAATTTCCTTGATTGACCTGGATTTCGGGAAATTCTGAAGTAGTCCTGATAAATGATCTGCTGAAGGTGTAAGCAAGCCAGCCGGTAATCCCGCCGCTATTTTTTTGGAGCAGGAGTTCAGTACCAAAGGCAAGGCCTTCGCCCTGGATCAATTCTGTTTCCAAATGTGGATTTAAAAACAAGTCTGCAAAATTACGGTACTCGATTTGGTTGTTGGTCCTTCGGTAGAATCCTTCAAGGGAAGTTGACCATTCATCATCTTTGAAATTCTTGAAGTACCCCAAAGAAGCATTGTGGGACCGTTGAGGAAGAATATAATTGGTGCTCAGCTGCCACAAATCAATGGGAGTTGGGCCAGTGGCATTGGAAATCGTCTGAAGGTATTGGTTCATCAACGAATAGCCCCCTTTGATGGAATTGACTTTATCAAAAGTCCATCTGAAGGAAAATCTGGGCTCAAGACCATTGTAGTTGACGATGTTTCCACTTTCTACATAATCCACTCCATTGATGGTAAACCTTGATTTTGGAAGTCCTTCTTGATACTTGAAGATGGAGTCGGGCGCTTGCTGGGCATAATTTGAGTACCGAAGGCCACCCGAGAATGAAAGATTTTCAGTTGGGTTCCAATCTGCAGAGATGTAGGGAGCATATTCCAGCCCTCTTTGTTTTTGGATAGTTTCTGGCACTATCCCGGATTCCTGAGTCAAGGGAATTAAGGATTCCGATCTCATCTGGTAGTGAATAGCTTCGGCTCCGAAGTTGAACTCCAATTTCTCCAAGGTCAATAATCCAGTTATTTTCCCTTGATAGTAATACAAGCCATTTTCAATTTTGGAGGGGTCAACTTGAGAAGGTTCAAAAAAACTATTGTTGAATGAGCCATAAGCCACCATCCCAACTAGCGAAAGATTATCTGTAATTAAATTTCTACTTGTCAAAGAGCCCACTAGGTTGCCCCATTCAAATCCAAATTGATTGGAAAACTTGAAATAATCCCCTGTGTTTAGCAGGCTTATGTCCAAGCTATTTTTTTTAGTAAGCTGATGGTTAATGTCAAAATAGATATCATGGAACTTGATATCACTGTTTTTGATATCTCCTGCATCGGCCATGTTCAATAGCCAATTGGCATTGGAAAATCTAGTTGCCAGAAGTAGGGAAGTTTTTTCAGGGACAATTGGCCCTTCTATCAACAGTTTGCTGACGGCAGTACCCATTGAAGCACTTCCTTCCCATTTTTCTTTATTTCCATTCCGCATTTCAATGTTGAGAGCGGAAGAACTCCTTCCTCCAAAATAGCTTGGAACAGCGCCTTTATACAAGGTGAAATTTTGTAATGCATCGCCATTGAATGAAGATAAAAAACCCAAAGCATGGCTATTGCTGAGTACTATCGTTTCATTCATCATAATTAGGTTTTGGTCTGCTCGCCCCCCTCGGACATTCATGCCCGCCGAACCTTCTCCAACAGTTGTCACCCCCGGCATGGATTGCAGGACGTTGAAGACATCTGGCTCGCCAAGAAAAGCAGGTACCAGTTTGATGTCTTCGATCTTCATTTTGGTCACCCCGGAAATTGGACCACGGATATTTCTGTCTTTTTCCTCCGCTTCAACAGTGAAGACCTCTAGTTCAAAATCCATGTTTACAAGTTCCACATCCAATTGTCCATCCCCATACAGTTGGATCTGATAATGAAGGGGCTTTTTTCCAAACTGACGGAAAACAATTCGATGGCGGCCAGAATCTAAAGCAATAAAATAATACCCGTTTTGATCCGTGTTGTTTCCCTTAAAAAAACCATCGATATGGATGGCCGCTCCAGGAATGGCTTCTTTTGTTTCCGCCTGGCTTACTTTTCCAGTCAAAAAATACTGGGCTTTTTTTGGTGAATCTTTTTGATCAAACCTAAGTTCAATGAATTCCGTCTGGGCCTTAGCAGTGGTGATACAGAGAAACAAGGGTACCAAAAGGATCAAAAACCAAGTAACAAGGCTTTTGAGAGACCTATCACTATGCTGGTTTTCAATTTTTGAAATTGAAAAAATAGGTTGGTTTTTGACTGCCACAGGTTTTTTGGTTACTTGGTTTACAGGAATGTGAATTGACGGTTATATGCCGCCTTTCTACACCAATTCAGTAGTTTTCGTTTTGAGATAAAGCCTTTTTTTTGCCGATTTTTTAGAATTCCGTCAAGGAATAAATCGATGCAGGAATTCGGTACCTATACCGGACAAGGCAACCTTGATTGATATATTTTGGAGGCTGTTAAATATAGATGTTTTTAAAATGCATCGCAGCAAATCCCCCAGAATTGAAGTTTTCTTTGATAAATGGTTCAGACCAAGGTCAGAGGGCTTAAATTTTTACTTGTTCAACTGAAACTTTAAGATCCATCATTTTTTTTAATTCAACTGTCTTACAACTATCTTTATAAAAACTCGTATTACCTGATACTCACCAAATAAACTCAATCAAACGTATGAAAAAGCGAATAGCCATTGTTTTCTTGTTAGTCCTGGGCAGCCTTACTATTCAAGCGCAGGAAATCACTACCCAAACCTTCAATGAATGGAGAATTGTCACTGTGGTCGAATCAATTGTTCCCATGGGATTAGGAAGATCTCGCATGGTAGAAAACATGACGGATGTGAATACGGAAGATTTTAGAACAACCCGTGTAGATGGTAAGAAATCTTCTCAGCGTACTGTGAGTCGGAAAGAGTTGAAGGTGGATAAGTTTGATGAAGCGAAGCTGCTCAACTTTTTTAGTGCAGCTGGTATCAACTTCCAAAATATTGCATCCAATGATGCGATGATTGCTGCTCGAATTATGGAATTGGAATCTGAAGGGTATTCTTTGGTGTATGTGACAAGTGCTGTGGAAAGCGTTGGAGGTAAAGATGACGATAGTGGAATTTTTATTTCTAGGATGTATTTCAAAAAGCCGGTATCACTGAAGTAAATTCTCAAACAGTATAATGGAAAGTAGGCGTAACTTGTTATAAATTTTTACTTTCCTTTTTTAATAAACCATTGTTTAAGATTTTTTTAAGTTGTGTTTACTTTTTTTGCTTTTAATACCTGGTTAATAACCAGGTATTTTTCATTTTTTTTATGCAAAAAGGTAATTTGCATAAAATTATTATTAAATCTAAATTATAATTTATATGATTAAAATAATTTAAAATAAATTATTATACGACATAAACATGTTTATATGGAAATAGCAAGAATATAAGATTTCCCCATTTCCGTTTAGTTATTTTTAAGGTAACATTTGTGTCGAATTAAACGCTAACTGGCAATGTCGATTAAACATAAAATAGCCAGTTCCATTTTTTGTGTTGTGGCTATTTTTTCAGCTCTGCCA
>JBEBDG010000237.1:0-3838 GCA_041157165.1 Bacteroidota bacterium | reverse complement strand
AAGCCGGCACCTCCCAAAGAATAGAGAGTGCCATTTCTATAAAATTGAACAGCATCAAAATTATAACCCCTGTAAAAAGTTTGATCAATTCGAGTAAGAATTTTGTTTAAACGATCAAATTTAAAAACATATCCAGTACCATTAAACGTGAAATAAGTTAAATCTTTGGAAACATTAAATCCATTTACCTTTACTCCTTTATCCAAAGGAAAGTCACGCAAATCAAAATCAACTAATTTAAATTTATTAGAAATTGAATAGTTGGAGGCTAGATCTTTTTGATAAAATAATTGCGAAGAAAGATCAAAGTTTTCAAACTTTTTTAAATCTTTATTTAGCCATTCAAACCCAACATTTTGAGCATTTGAAAAATATGTGTAAAATAAAATACACATACCTGAAAAGACTTTTTTAAAAATAGACATATTTTGAACTCAATTACATTCAAAACAGCTAATATTCAACAAAATGAGCAAATAAAATTGTGTTAAATATGTATTTCACATAATTTACACAAACAAAAAATTAAATAATTTATTAGAAATATCCAATGTCTGGTAATTGCTTAAAAACAATTTTCTGGCATTCTTTTGATAGTCTGAAAATGCTATTTTATGATATAATATATTTTGGAAAGATTCTACTAAATGTCCAAAAGTAGGTTCAATGATGGTTGCAGCTTGTGATTCTATTAATTCATTGGCAAAACCAATTTTGGTACTAAATATGGCATATTTGCCATATGCAATTGCTTCCAATGCGGCAATGGAAAATCCTTCAGAATAACTAGGCAGTACACAAATAGTACAATTTTTGTACAAATAGTCTTTTTCTGCTCCTGAAACAAGCGGAACCTCTAAAATAAATTGATTGTTGGATGTCGATAAAAATGATTTTAACTGGTCCGAATAATCGTCATCAGGACCAGCAATTAATAGTCTTGCATTCCATTGATACCTACTGCACATCTCTTCAAATGAAGCCAACAAAATATCTATTCCTTTCTTGGATGATTTTCTACTGAGGAACAAAAAAACAAATTCTGCTCCATCTACAAAATGTTCAATTTTAGACACAAATACTGGATCTGGAGTTCCGAAGTCTTTTAAGAGGGGGTCTTCTATACCATTTCCAATTAATGCAATCTGTTTGATTTTTTCAGGAAAGAGGGAACATAGATATTGATATTCTTCTTCGTTCATCGCATGCAACTTGTCGGCTCGTGCAATAAATCTTTTCTGAAATAGCATCCAAGCGATTTTTTTAAAAAAACTAGATTTTTTTAATGCAAAGTCATCTAAAAAGCCATGTATGGTTATCACTTTTTCTGCTTTGCAGGGAATGAGAAATGGAAGAATTGAGCCAAAGTGCCATAAACCATGAAGATGAATTACATCGTACTTATTTCTATTTTTAAAAAACCAAAAAATAAGTGGCCAAGAAAACTCTGAAAGGATCTTTGACAAAATACTTTTGGAAAATTGAAATAATTGTACACCCACTGGCAAATCATATGTTTTTTGCCAAGGATAAACCGCACTTGCTATATCTACTTGAACTCCTTTACTAACCTGAAATTTGGCATGATTGAAGATGAAACTTGCAGGACCACCCGTTTCCCAACTGTAAGAGCAAATATGCAAAAGAAATGGTTTTGATTTCATTACTTTTCTTGTAACAAAAATACGGGTCCGAATTTTTTGTTGTCTGTTTTATTTACAAAAATAGGACCTTTTTTAGGATTGTTATAAAAAAGTTCTGAAATCGCTCCGTCTAAATACAAAGCATTAGGACAATTGAATAATTCCCTAAATGCTAGGGCAAAATCATAAAAAGTAATAGGAGATTGAGAAATGGCAAAAATAATTTCTCCATTTTTCGTAACTCCAATTCCATTACGAATGTTTTTATTCGTGGAGGTAGAAGAGAAACCCGGGTGAATTTGCCCATTATATACCAATATTGGCCCAGATTGAGTGGCATATAATACATTGGGGTCATTCAAATGAAAACTCTTGTACAAATCCGTTATCAATACCTTAGGCGTAAATGATTTATTCAAAACAAATACTCCGTTGGGGTACATATAAAAATTTCCAAAGTTTGGTGTTATCGTACTATCCAAAGGACTGACAATTTTACCCTTTTCAATCAATAAGCCAACAGGTTTATAATTTTCATGAAACATTCCAGCATTCATCAAAAATTTTACACTTTTAAATTCTGATTTTAAATCATCGAACGAAGTTCCACCAATTTTTGGTGGGATAATTTTAAGTGTTGAATCAGGTTTTATTTTAACAACATAAATAGTTGAGTTATTAAAAGGGACCTCATTAATCCCAAAGTTTAATTGATAATTAACTTTGTAATACACATTCTCCTTATCAGCATTCACCAATACATTTTCATTATAAAACTTTTTGGATGGTACTTGTTTTTCAAATCGCAATTGTCTAACAACTTGTCGATCAGGGAAGAGTAAAAAATAGAGGAAATAAAAAAAAGCAGGATTTAACATATTGTTTTTTTATTCATAATAAAATGCCAATAAATTTATCGCATCTTTTAACTGCTTAGTTCCACTAAAATTCGCATTTTCCAATAATTTACCGGTTTTAGGATGGAAAACATTTAATGTATTTTGAGCACCCGTATCTAAGTTGATTAAAAAGGATATATTTTTAACTTTTTCAATAGATTTTAAATATTGTTGAGCTTTCACGCTGCCCTCTAAAATAGTAGCATTAAACGGTAAATTAATTACATAATAAGTTAAATCACCCGAATCACTAACCGTACCAGCTAAAAACCGACGATAATCCTTGTATGAATTAGCATTTGTTCCAATTAATAATTTATTATCATGTACAAATAAATGCGTTTGAAATACCGTTGCCTTCATGTCCTGAGCATACTTAAAAAATGCCATTCGGTCATATTGATCTTTCAAATTGAAACTAATTGGACCCTGTTTTCTTTTGAATGTAATAGAATTATTTTTCAAATTTTCTACTACTATGTGTCCAGAGGGATACAATAAAACGAGTCCGTCTAATTTAGGATCAATCACCTTATTGATGGCAATTCCATTATCAAAACAAAGTCCTACAGGCAATGCTGAATTCTTATTTCTATTATTTTTATTGGGATAAAAATAATAGGTTCCACTTGAGAATAAAACTAGATTTTTATTGAATGACCACTCATTAAATCGATCCATAATAGGTTCTCCCATTTCACTTTTAGAAGCAAAATACTTTAACTTAATTTTTTCATTCTTCATATTCAATTTGATAATCCCATAAGGATTTCCATCTTCCTCACGAAAATCAAATTTGACCAATTTTTGATCGTATTGTCCATATGACAAAAAACTTAAAAGACAGGGCAATAGAATATATAAATACTTCTTAGACATTATTTTTTATAAGTTTAAAAACACTAAATAGACCATATAACATCAAGGATAAAGCGACCAAAAAAGCGCATTTCAATCCCCAATTCGATTTTTGATAGCTAGTATTTAATAAATGAAAATAATCCTTTTCCAAAAGGGTTTTTAGGAATTTGTCAGATGAACTTTCTTTTAAGTCTGGATAAAAATTATTTTCGATACACTTATTCACTAAAATCTGAAAATCCAAGCGATTGGAAAGGCTCAAATCACTTTTTTGAAAGGAGGTTATTTTTTTGGAAACACCATCAAAAATTATTTCAGAAATTGAATTAAAAATAATTTCATTATTGGGTAAATAAAGTGCTGCTTCTTTGTAGCTAATGGCCAAATTTATCAACTCATTTAATGAGTTGAAATCATATTTATTAGGTAATTTAT
>JBEBDG010000236.1:0-3869 GCA_041157165.1 Bacteroidota bacterium | reverse complement strand
TTCAAAGATCTTGTCGATCAGATGAAATTTAATTCATCAAACATATCCTGAAAAGTACGGCATTCGTTAATTGTATAACCAATTTGTGCGGAACCATTTCTACTCTTCATCCCCAACAATTTCATCGTAATACATTATATCAGGATAAGTTCAAAAAGTTTGATCATTATTTCAATTTCTAAGTGTTTTGTCACCTCCCTCTCAATAACATGACTCAATGTAATAGTTTAAATCCAGGTTGTTTTCGGAAAATATTCCGGTATGTATTTTTCTTTCATCTATGAGTTGTATTTGATTCGAAATATCCTCATTTTCCACATTGTATAACTTGAAGTACTGAATAACTACCACATCTTGGGCCGCTTGAAAAAGATCATGAGTACCGTTGTTTGAGCGAAAGAAATAGAATTCCAATGATCAATTTTGTCCTCATGTAGCTGCTTTACCGAATGTTTTTAAAACTTTCGCGATGTTGAATTTACTAAATTTCAAGTCTCACGTTATTTTTCCTCTTAAATTCCGTTAATTTTCAAAACCAATGCAATTGCAAATCAAATGAAAATCAAATTTTTTCTAATTCTCTTAGGCCTTTGTTTTGAAATCCGTGCGCAACAAATAGATTTTAAGAATCTAGAAAATATCAGCAATTGTACGCAGTATAAAGGCATCTGCATGGAATACGACACCGACGGTGTTCTAGAACAGAAAGTGTTCTATTCGCAAGCGTCTACAGTTGATAGTATTCACTATTTTAATTTGAAGGGGGAAAGAATTCTTCATTTCAGGCCCTTTCACATGATTGATTCCATGTGCTTTGCGGCCTTAAACATCGCCGTCAAAGAAAATATCAATTCGGTAGACGAAGTATTTCATGCGCAAGGATTGATCATCGGGTCATTTTTTGTCAATTCCAATTTAGAGCTATTAGATATCAGAATTTCAAGAGGAATTGATCAGTATATAGATGAGGAAATCAAAAAAGCAATACGCAGCATGGATACATCCGTTTTGCGTTGTGCGGTGAATGCATCTGAGCTGCAGCAGGTATTGGTGTTTATTAGATTATAAAAATGCTTAAAACAGGATTTTTTAAAAGTTGTCTTTTGCTGTGTTGGTATACAATACCGACAACTTCCATCCCTCAGCTGTTTTAGTAAACACAAAGTCTTTGATCCACTGCTCTTGTGCTTTCGGGTCAAATTGGTCGATGTCATCCAAATCTCGCAGAAAAAAAGATCTATAGCTCACATCCTTATTAGTTTTCTCATCAAAATACCCGCCGTTGTTAACGACAAAAAAGATGGCTTTAGCCGCTGCAGTGCCTGTCAGTTTCAAACGTGGATCTGAATCCGCTCTACCGAAAAGTTGAAGAATTGGTGCTGTCAAGTGAATTATCTTTAGCGAATCATTCTTACTGATTGCACCTCTGAATTCATTCCAAAACAAACCAAAATCATCAATTTTCAATTGTGCAGCATCCTTCTGGACATGATGCTCATTTGTTTTTTTTGGTGTTGCTTGCGTTGTTGTATTTGCTTCTTGACAAGCAAATAAGGCGAACGTGAGCAGTTTCCAAATACCCATAAACTTTACATTGTTACGTGTAAAGTTTATTGCATCGTTCCATAATAGATAATACCATTTAATCATTGTGTTATTCTTTAGCAAACTTGACAAATTTTAAAGTTTGTTCACTCCAAATAATTTCTAATCTTTTTAAGAATATGTAATTCAAAGTATTTCAATTCTTTTTTATTTCTGGATTGATTAAAGTCCTTGTTGATATCTTTCCAGTTGCCAATTTGAAGCCCCTCATTTATACTTACAACTGCTATGCTTGTGATACCTGTTGCTTTAGGCTGTAGGTGAGTCAATATAATTTGTTTTTCAATAGGGTTATAAAAATAAACTAGATTAAATGCCTGCGCAGTACTAGCCTTTTCATCCTGTAAATCAAAATATTGTTTCCCATCAATTGTAACTTTAGGAACTGTAAAACACGCATTGCTTTTTTTTTAATTTTTCGATTGCTAGTAAAACGTCATCAGTGGAGTAATTCAACTCATATTCTTCAGCATAAGGATAACTTCCTGATGATATATTGCAACCTAACATTAAGGTTAGCATAAGGAAAACAACATAAACTTTAAAACTGATTTTCATTTTTTTAAGTGAAAGTTTGATGTTTGTGAAAAAGATGTAATCTTTATTTTTCTCAATGACGCTTACTAGAATACTCATTCGACTAAATTTTTAAATGATTTTTAAATCTATTCCTTCCTAGCCAAGACTATTATATCTGTCTGCACCATTAAGATTCTAATTTTTGAACAAGCACTCAATCAAGATAATAAACAAATATCAAACGATCAATCGTATCCTTTTTAAACTGAACCAACAAACTAATCGAAAATGTAGAATCGTTAATAACGAGGGGTTTTGAGCGGTCCTTACTTAAGTTTAAGATATTGTATTTTAATTTTTTAGGTAGTGATTGAATATTTTCCATGTATGCATCGAATACCAATTTCGTTTTGGAATCTTTCTTTATGTAGCGGTAAAAATTTTGTCCTTTGTTGAGTATGAAAACGGTATCCCTAGCTGAAGTCATTTGATTATAGAATAGTTTATAGCTATTGTACGTATTCACTTCACTTGTTAGAAAACTATAGAAATCGTCTATCAAATGCGTATTTGTAAAGGCATTTTGATCAGTCGTATCAAAGTAATCGAGTTGCGCTAATTTGTCATTCATTTTACTATAACGCAAAGAATCAATTTCCCTCACCTTTTTAGCCTGAATAGCACTTCTACTTTCGATATTCCGAGTTGGATTAACGCAGGCTGATAAAAGTAAAATGCAACACAAAATATTTTTCATCTGAAACTAAAATAAGCGTCTTTTTTTACATTTCGCATGTCTACTTACCTGACTTTTTTAACTTTCCCTTTTAAACAGGCACCGATTTACGGTGCTTTTTTCTTTATAAATTTCGGAATTTCAAATTTGTGATTTCTTGTTTTTCCAAGATGTTTTTTACTTTTTCGTCACAAACAAACAATAGTGTGTTTTCTAAACTAAATATATTTGAACCGTCATAAGTACTTCTATCAAATTCAACGTTTTCGCTCTCATAAGAGTTTAATGCATCCAAATTTAATATAGGTCCGGCAATTGATATAATAATTGGTAAATAGTAATTAACTGGTGCATCTACTATATTTACTTTGGCTAATTGTAATCCCGTAATATTTTTTGATACAAAAAGTTCTTTAACTCTTTCTGAAACAACAAAAAAAGAACTATCATCAAATTGTATTATATCATACCAATTTTTACCCCTAGCTTTTTTAATTATCACATCTGATTTTAACAACGGGCTTTCATTGTTTAACATTGATAACGTACCATATTTTACATTTGCTTCTAATCTAACACACCCCTTTCTATCTTCAGGTATAAATTCATAAAATTCTTTTAGCATTATTGTTAATTTAATTTTTAATTATATCATCGGGGTATCCCCTTTATTCCCCCATACTTTTTGTTCGATAATATCCCTTTGTTTTAGAATTTGTTCTTAACCGCTCTAATTTAACAAGGGGAACGGTGCACTCATTTGCTTTGTGAATTGGTCATTGCTCCAAATCAACTCCTTCGCTTTATCGGCTTGGATGAAAATTTCAAGTTTATTTTCGCCGCTAAAATCTGTATTTATGTTTACCGAGGAAACATCGCTCAGATTCCTTTTCTCAAACAGAATTTCATCTTCTAATTCAATGGTGTAGCTATTATTTATCAAATCCCTTTTGAGAAAGAAATAATTGGCTGCTTGATCAGCACATTTTAACGCATTCATTTCATCTAA
>JBEBDG010000235.1:0-3875 GCA_041157165.1 Bacteroidota bacterium | reverse complement strand
GAAGTGCCATCAAGCCTGGCATTTCAGCTTCTGCTAGTTGAATTTCTTTACGACCCCAATCGGCCAAACTGATATCCTTTACCTTAAATGGAACATAAGTTCCTGTAGAATTCGCCATTTCTTTTTTGTTGATTTTCTAAATAAAGTGCAAAAATACGAAAAAGATTTAAGAAAAATAAATTACCTCCCCCAATCCCTCTACTATAGAAGGAGGTGGTGGCGCAAAGCGCCGGGGAGGTTACATTTTTACTCCAAAAAAGCTAGTACACTCTCCAGAGCAATCCCCCTTGAGCCTTTCACCAAAATAAAACTATCTTTGATGGAATGGTCTTGTAACCAGTTATGCAAGCCAAATTTATCTGGGAAATAATAGGCATTTGGTAAATGGACCAATGCATGTTGAAAATGAGTTCCAACCAATAGAATTTTTTCAATTTTACACTTTGCAAGTTGCTTCCCAATTGCTGCATGTTCTTCTGCTGAGACTTCTCCCAATTCGAACATATCTCCTAATATTACAATTTTAGGGTCTTGTTCTGTTTCATTGAAATGTTGAATAGCAGCACTCATGGAAGATGGATTGGCATTATAAGCATCCATTAACACATGATTACTTCCTATTTTTAGGAATTGACTTCTATGATTAGTTGGTGAATAGCTTGCGATTCCCTCATGACATTGTTCATCTGTTAAACCAAAGGCATGCCCAACAGTCAAGGCCATTTGAATATTCTCGAAATTGTAAATCCCAGGCAAATGCGTTTTTATTTGATTTCCATTGGCATTATAAACCACTGTTGGTTTTGCTTCTACCAATTGAGTAGGAATGGCTGTATTGGTTTCTATGAAATGTTCAAAATGTCTTAATTCAAATACCTCTCTAACACCATTGGACTCTTTGGGAATAAATACGGTTCCATTTGTGGCAGATAAAAAATCAAATAATTCACCTTTTCCTTTTTTTACTCCCTCCAAACCTCCAAATCCTTCTAAGTGCGCTTTTCCAATGTTGGTAATAAGTCCGTGCGTGGGTAATGCAATCTCTACTAATTCTCTTATATCCCCCAGTTTATTTGCCCCCATTTCAATCACAGCAATTTCATGTTCTGGCTTTATAGATAATATACTAAGAGGTACTCCAATATGATTATTTAAATTCCCTGAAGTAGCAAAACAATGATATTTTTGAGATAAAACAGAAAAAATCAATTCTTTCGTTGTGGTTTTACCATTTGACCCAGTCAATCCAATGATTGGAATCGACAACGTTTTTCGATATTCCCTAGCTAATTCTTGTAAAGCCAAAAGTCCATCTTCCACCAAAAGTGTTTTTTCTCCAAGGTCATAGGCTATATCATCAATAATAGCATAAGTTGCACCTTTTTCCAATGCTTCTTTTGCCAAAGCATTTGCATTAAAATTAGGCCCCTTTAAGGCAAAAAATAAATTACCCTCTTGGATTTTTCGGGTATCCGTTGATACCCCACTTGATGATAAAAATTTCTCTAAAAGTTCAGAATGTTGAATCTTCATTTATCTTTGCTTCTTTGCTTGCCACAAATATCGAATGAAATTTTTACACTTCCTTTTATTTATCTTTTTTAGCCATGTTTTTTTTGGACAAATAGATAATTGGAAGTTTTTTGAGGGGATAAAAGTGCAAAATTCCTCCGGAATTTTATTGAACCCTTGGTCAGGTTCTTTCAATAATGCACAAGTAAATTCCATAGACCTAAATTTTGATGGGAAAGAGGATTTATGGATTTTCGACCGCGTCGCTCAGCGTTCAATTGTTTTTCGGCAGGAAAATAAACAATGGATTTACGATTATGCCTTAGAAAAAAGTCTACCGAAGATTACAGATTGGTTAATCATTGTAGATTTTGACGGAGATGGCAAAAAAGACCTATTTACAAGTACACCTGCCGGAATAAAAGTATTCAAAAATACCTCTAAAAATCCATCACTCTCTTTTGAACTTACAGCTAATCCACTCAAAGAAGAAGGATTTTCGGGTACTATAAATTTATATGTTGCTACTACTGATATTCCTGTGATCAAAGACATCGATTCAGACGGTGATGTGGATATTTTAGCCTTTGAATCGGCCGGACACATTATCGAATGGCATCAAAATTTTTCTATGGAGAACAATAAAACAAAAGGGCTTCAATTTAAGAAAAATGCAGGGTGTTGGGGTAATATTGTCTACCAAGATTGTTCCACCATTTATCTTAATCAGGGTTGTTACATCCCCGGACTTCAAGCATATAAACCCAAACCAAATCCTGAACCTAAAAAACTTTCACATTCCGGAAATGCACTTTCTTATGTGAATAAAGATGGAAAATGGAATCTTTGGATGAGTCACGTAGGTTGTTCAAATGTTTCTGTTTTACAAAATGAGGGAACTCCGACAGCACCTTACTTTTCAAAAACAATTTATAATTTCCCGACAAATAAACCGATAACCATTCCATTTGCATCCACTTTTTTTGCCGATGTAAATTTTGATGGAATGGAAGATGCGTTGGTTTCTCCAAATGGCTCAGATAATTTAGGCTATCAAGCCAATTTTCAACAATCACTTTTACGCCTGGATCAATTGAATGGAGATTTTCAAATAATTGAAAATGATTTTTTACAAAATGCTTCTATTGATGTAGGCGAAAATGCTTCACCTCTTTTTTATGATGTGGATGAAGATGGTGATTTAGATTTATTGGTCGCAAATGCAATTGGACAGATTTATTTTTATGAACGCTCAAGCCAGCTTCTCTCCTTGAAAAGTGATGATTTTGGCGCAATAAGTAAAATGAATCCAGGTAATGAATTGATTTTACAAATAGGGGATTGGAATAGAGATGGTCATAAAGAATTGTTTGCTGTATCTCAAACCCTTTTGGGTCCCACTGTTTTCTGGTATGATAGCCAATTGAAACAATGGCAAAAATTAAAGCAAGGAGATTTATTACCAAATGATCAACTCCTTTCTATGGATTTAGACTCAGACGGGAAACTCGAAAGCCTTATACTACACCGTTCTGGCCAAGTTGACTTGGTTAATGTTCAAAAAACGGGTAATTCATTATCAATTCAAAAGCTCAAAGAAGATTGGATGAACTTACCTAGTAAAGGACTTTATTTTCAGTCATTCCAATTATTTGATGAGTTAGGAACGGGCCAATTAGCTTTGATTGGTCTAGATAAAGACGGAAACTTTAAGAAATTAATTCAAGAAAATGAACAATGGAAAGAAGTCGCAATTGATTCGGATTTACAAAATCGATTTGGTAAAAATATTCAAATAAATGCTTGTGATTTTACCCTTGATGGCAAAATGGATCTCCTATTGGGCACCTCGGGTGGAGGAGTAATGCTGTTTGAAAATCGAAAGAGCTCAGATGTTTTTCAACAAAAAGATAAATTTTTGCAAGTTTGGCCTAATCCATCATCGGGAAATTTTTATGTTAGAAGCACAGAAATAGGGACCATGAGGATTATAGATTTGCAAGGTAATGTGGTGCTTGTGAAATTAAATTTTCCAAAATATGAATCCATCAAATTTGAATTAAATAATCTCGCAAAGGGAATTTATTTCGTTCAATTGGAAACTGAAAATGGGAAAGTTTCTACCGAAAAAATTATTTTACAATAATCCCTTTTCCCTTTTCCCTAATCCCTTTTCCCTAATCTCTTTTCCCTAATCCCTTTTCCCTAATCTCTTTTCCCTAATCTCTTTTCCCTAATCCCTTTTCCCTAATCCCTTTTCCCTAATAACTCATCCCTTTTCCTAAAAAAACTTTGGTAGCCCTAAGATTATCTGACGAATCGAAACGATTATTACCACTAATCCTACCAAAATCATCATGGAT
>JBEBDG010000234.1:0-3910 GCA_041157165.1 Bacteroidota bacterium | reverse complement strand
TTTGATTCATCCCAATGAAATAGCAGAAGATTTTATTTTTATGAAGTTGAAGGAAGCGATGTGGGTGAAATGAGCCTTTGTTTACCTCCCCCTTTCCTCCTAAAGGAGGTTAAGTCGTTTGGACCTACCCCAACCCCCTCCTTTTGAAGGAGGAGGCCAGGGGGAGGTTAAATTTATCATATAATCCCATAAAATAACTCATAAAATTTACGTAATTTGCAATGTATTTGAGCAAAGAAACATGGGTGAGTTAACCGTCACAAAAGAAATTATTTTAGGTGCCCTGAGTACCGTTCAAGAGCCAGATCTAAAGAAAGACTTGGTTAGTTTGAACATGATTAAAGATATTGAGTTGGGGGTTGGAGAAGTTCGCTTCACGGTCGTATTAACAACACCAGCTTGTCCACTGAAAGAGAAAATCAGACAAGATTGTGAGGATGCTATTCACAAAATTGTTCATCCAGATTTGAAAATTGTGATTCAAATGACGGCTGAGGTAACTTCTCTTGCAAGTCAAGATCCATTGATTCCTGGTGTAAAAAATGTTATTGCAGTAGCTTCAGGGAAAGGTGGTGTAGGAAAATCTACCGTTACAGCTAATTTGGCCATGGCTTTGAAAAATGCAGGAGCAAAAGTTGGGATTTTGGATGCTGATATTTCAGGACCGAGCATTCCTGTCATGTTTGGTGCAGAAGATATGCAACCGATGGTACAAGAGGTGAATGGCAAAAACCGCATTCAGCCCATCATGCAATATGGTATAAAAATGATTTCCATGGGGTTTTTGGCACCTTCTGAAAGTCCAGTACCTTGGAGAGGTCCTATGATGACTCAAGCTCTACGCCAATTTTTTGGTGATACCCATTGGGAGGATTTGGACTACTTATTAATTGACTTACCACCTGGCACCTCTGATATTCACCTGAGTTTAGTTCAATTGATCAAAGTGACTGGAGCTGTTATTGTTACCACACCACAGAAAGTAGCCTTATCAGATGCCCAAAAAGGATTGCAATTTTTTAAACAAGCAGGAATCAATGTTCCAGTGTTAGGACTTATCGAAAATATGTCCTATTTCACCCCGGCTGAATTACCTGAAAATAAATATTATCTTTTCGGAAAGGATGGAGGCAAAGAATTAGCTAAAAAATATGCCATTCCATTTTTAGGAGAAGTTCCTTTGGTACAAGCAATTAGAGAGGCTGGAGACGAAGGAAAACCCATAAGTTCTCAAGATAACCCGGTAAGCAATGCATTTAAAGACATTGCCTCTCAATTAGCTCAACAAATAGCTATTGTTAATTCAAAAGCTGCTGTGTAAATTTAAGGATGGAAAATCACCCACTTTATTCAAAAATTCAAGCTGCCCTAGATGCTATTCGACCTTATTTAATGGCCGATGGAGGAAATGTTGAGATAGTTGAAATTACTGAAGACAATCATTTGTATCTTAATTTATTAGGCGCTTGCAAGTCGTGTAATATGTCTGCTATGACCTTTAAAGCTGGTGTAGAAGAGGCTATTCGAAGAGAAGTGCCAGAAATTTTATCCGTTAAAGAAATTAATCAAGTTTTATAGAATCATGCGTATAGGCATTTTTTTTGGTGGAGCTGCCCGTGAAAGAGAAATAAGTTTTGCAGGCGGAAAGACCGCTATGGCCCATATCAACAAAGCTTTGTTTGTGCCGGTTCCCATATTTGTAGACAGTCTAGGGAATTTTATTTTAATCAAAGAAGAACTCATCTATTCTGAATCCATTCGTGATTTTTACCCACCTAAAAGTAGTCAACTAGAGCCCTTTCTGGTTTATATTGAATCGTTAGATAGCAAACATACCGATGAATTCATAAAACAAATAGGTACAAAAATTCGACCAGAGGAATTTAAAAATCATTTCGATTTTGTGTTCATCGCCATGCATGGACCTGGTTGTGAGGATGGCAGTATTCAAGGTTTATTAGAGTGGTATGGGATTCCTTACTCAGGACCAAGCGTTTTGGGAAGTTCTATTGGAATCGACAAGGCAAAACAAAATGATTGGCTATTAAAAAGTGTTGGTTTAGATAAAAACTATTTCATCTTGCAAAGAGATGATTATGAAAAATATGGCAGGGAAACACTTTTTGAACAAATTAAAAAATCTATTGGCATCCCTTTTGTAGCAAAAGCGCCACACCAAGGGTCTTCTATTGGATTGGCTTTTGTAAAACAAGATGATATTAACCTTTTCGATGAGGCCATTAAAAAATGCCTATTTATTCAAGAAATTTACCGGGAACATTGGCTAACTTACACGGAAGAAGATAAGATCAAATTACTTCAAAAAATGGTTAATTTGGATGAAGGCATTGGATTTCCTGTTAAATTTCAAGGGCAAATCATAAAACATCCTGGACAACTTTTAAACGATTTAGAAGACTATTTCAAAAATTCAGTAACCAAAGCAAGTATACATTCCATTCACTCAGAAGATGCCATACTTTTAGAGGCTTTTGTGGATGGAAGTGAATTTAGTTGTGGGGTGATTCAAACGCCAAGAGGTGAAGCAGTAGCTTTGCCACCCACTGAGATTGTCATAGACGAATCAGTCGAGGTTTTTGATTTCAATGCAAAATATAAATCAAAAGCAACCAAAAAACGAATACCTATGGATACCAGTTTGCAAAATTTGCAAACAATTCAATTCATGGTAAAAAAAGCCTTTGAAGATCTAGGATTTGGGGTTTGTACCCGAATAGATGGTTTTGTGAAAAAGAATGGTGTAGTAGTTTTGCACGATCCGAATACGATACCCGGAATGTCTCCTAGTTCACTAATTTTCAAACAAACTGCTGAAATCGGCTTGAACGTAACAGATTCTATTACCTATTTCATTCGTCAATCCATTCGTGAGCGATTAAGAACGGGAAAAAATTACCAAGAATTTAGAAACTTATTGGAAAAACTAGACCAACAAATTAAGACTATACTCGCTGAAAAAGCAAATGCTCAAATCATAACTATTGAAATAAATAGCCAAGATTTAGAAAACTCTTTCCAAGAAGCAAAAGCAAAAGTGAATGAAATGGCACCAATTGGAACAATCCCTTATCAGGTAGTTATTGATTTAGAAGTTGAGGAAGGGATGATACAAATTCCACTTCACACCTCACATTTAGCAAAAGAGTCGGGAATTGAATTATTGGAAGCAATAAATAAAGGTGTTCATCCTCTAATTGCACAAACCAGACAAAATGCAATAGAAATCACTCAATTTTATACCAACCCATAAAATGGATTTAGAACATTTAAAATACCCTATTGGCAAGTTTGCAGTACCTGAAAAAATTACTCCTGAAATTCGTGAAAGTTGGATTAAAATTTTAGAAGAATTTCCCAAACAACTAGAAGAAGTAGCCTCTAGTCTATCAGAGAACCAACTTGAAACACCCTATCGACCTGGAGGCTGGACGGCCAGACAAGTCATTCACCATATCTACGATAGCCATTCTCATTGCTATGTTCGGATAAAGGCAGCACTCACCGAAGGTGAAAATCCGACTATAAAAGATTATAATGAAAATGCCTATGCCCAATTAATAGATGGTGCATCTGCACCCATTGAATGGTCTATTTGGGGTATCAAAGGTTTACATGCCAGATGGACTTATTTGATGAAATCTTTTGCGGAACAAGATTGGTCAAAAACGTACTTTCATCCCACCAGAGGAATAAATTATCCTCTAGACCGCGTTTTGGGAATATATGCATGGCATAGTTTACATCATTTGGAACATCTTAAAATAATTGTTAATTGTTAATTGTTAATTGTTAATTGTTAATTAAGTAATTTTTTATTTTTTTGACCTAATTTCCAGATCAATAAATTACAATTCATAATTTAAAATATGACCTTTATCGCACCAAATGC
>JBEBDG010000233.1:0-3970 GCA_041157165.1 Bacteroidota bacterium | reverse complement strand
ATTCAACATTTTCAATTCAGCCTCAATTTTTTCCTTGTGCTTCTTTTTGTAAAGTTCGTTCTGTGAATTGGTCAATTCAAGACTCGCTGGATAATTTGAATTTTGATCGATGAGTTGCTGTTTAATTTCCTCGATCCGAGCATTATTGTCCTCGAGATTCTGTGCTTGTATTTTCCAAAAAGAAAAAACAAACACCACTATTAAAAATACTGCTCTCATATTCAAAATCAATTCGTTAAAAATAGAGAGAAAAGTCCGAACTCAAATCTGTATTAATTTTTGGGTAAAAAAAATCCCTCTGTTTGAGGGATTTTTGTTCTAAAAATTGTGGTTATTAAATCTTAATAATAATAAATTCTGTTCTTCGATTCAATTGATGTTGTTCTTCTGTACAATCCGATTTAACTGCTCCTTCGCAACCACAATCATTTAACAATCGAGATTCGCCGTATCCTTTTCCTGAAATACGAGAAGGATTGGTAATGCGTTGCTTGATATAGTTAGCCGATGATTTAGCTCTATTACTAGAAAGTGTCTGATTAAATTTAATACTACTTCTACAATCTGTATGAGAACCAAGTTCAATTACCATTGTTGGGTATTCATTCATTACCTTTACGATCTTATCTAATTCAATAGCAGCATCTTTACGGATATTGTATTTTCCTAAATCAAAATAGATTGGTTTAATTCCGAGCATTTTTGCTAGATCTCCACCCACTGTTAGTGGATTCATATTTAGGTCAAGCTTCTCATGCAATTGAATAATTCCTTCTTGATCAATTTTATCATTGAAATTCACTTCTTTCGATAAAAAACCATTCGCAGAGAGGATTATTTGCAGGTCTAATTGATCACCTATTTTCGCTTCTGGTAATTTTTTTAGTACGTCCCCTAGATTTGAAGTACGTTGATTGATTAATTCTTTTCCTGTCTTTTTATCGATAATAATCACTAACGCATCTTGTACAGGTTGTTTTGTATTTTGATTCAAGACTAGTAGACGAAGTCCATGATCAGGTTGCTTAACTAGTTCGATATTTTTTTGAACGCTTGCCTGATCTGTTGGCATATCCAAACTAGATTGCACTAAATTGTATTTTTCGGCAGTAACTGTAAAATTATATTTAGATCCGGGTTGCAGTGGAGCTGAGAAATTACCCATTGCATCAGATTGAACGGTGGCAACAACATTTCCTGACGGATCCGTGATGATCACTGTTGCATTTGAGATCACATTCTTAGTAGATTGATCGATAGTTTTACCTTTAAAGGTGATTTCAAACACAATGTCTTGAATTTGACGCACGCGGTAAATATCATCAGTACCTTTTCTGTTTGACGAAATATATCCAAATGGTTCAATAGCGGAAAAGCTAATTGCAAAGTCGTCAGAAGGCCCATTAATTGGAAGGCCGATATTTTTAGACGCAAAGCTGGCGTTTGAGGTTGTTGCATAAATGTCTAAGCCACCAAATCCTGGTCGTCCATTAGATGCAAAGTACAATATTTGATTAGGACCAATCCAGGGGAAAAATTCTTGGCCTTTAGTATTGACGTTTGGACCAAGATTTTTTACGGATCCAAACTTTCCATCTGAATAAATATCGCAAACATAGATATCTGCTCCCCCAATACCGCCTGGCATATCCGAACTAAAATACAATTGTTTTCCATCCTTACTTAAACAAGGGTGACCACAGGCATAATCTTTGGAGTTGTAGCTAAATTCACGAACATTTTTCCATTTTCCATCCTCAACATCGGCAATAAAAATACCTAAATGCTGAATTCCATCTTTTCCCTTCTTTTTATCGTTGGCTCTATGATTGCTGGTGAAGTAGACTGTTTTTCCATCGGATGAGAAACAAAGTGGCCCTTCATGTCGTTTGGAATTCATTGGTCTACAAACGCGTTTTACATGACTTAAATCCCCATTCACTCCAACATTTGTTTTAGCGTAATTTAGAAAGTACTCATTGTTCCCGCCCCATTTTTGACTCGATAACATGGGTTTGTAACGACTACTGACAATTAATGCTTGAGAATTACCTGGCAAAGGGTAAACCCCAAAATCTGCACAATTTGAATTAATTTTAGTTTCAAACACCTCGAAATATGCTGGATTTTGAAGTAATTTCGTCAAATAATTTGAATCTTGATTGATTAAAATTGATCGAGAATCAGTAGAATTAGCTTTAGCAAACCTTGTTAGGTATTGCATGGCTTCGGTTGATTTATTGCATTTAAGTAAGGTATAGCCAAACCAGTATGCGATTTCATTCGAAGTACTAGAGGAAACTAGTCCTCGATACATTGATTCTGCTTTATCTAGTTGCTCATTCACTAAGTAACAGTAAGCTAATTTAGTTTTCATTTCAGGTGAATCAAACTCTGAACCTAAGACTTTTTCATATTCAGGAATGGCAGCTGCGTAACTGAGTTTTTGATAATAATTGTTAGCTCTCTTAAGGTTTCCACTTTGGGCATATACACTTAAAGCGCAAAATAGAATGGCAGTTGTTAAAAACTTTTTCATGTTATTTAGAAGTATCTTGGTGATTTAATTCCGGAAACTTTTCGTGCAAAATCATAGCTGAGCATTAACTCGAATGTGCCGTAGTTATACTTACGAAGTTCAGTTAATCCGAATTCTGTTGCTGCTCCAACTCGTAAGCTAGGTGTAGCTTGATATTGACAATACATGCCTGTTGCGGCACCTAGGCGATAATTCGCTCCAATAAACAATATTTCCCGGTATATGCCTGCAATTGATCCATCAAAACTCATGGGTGCACCTTCAGTAAATTTGACCTGAACAACAGGGCGAAGTTTCCAAGAGTCATTTAATGCTGTAACAAAACCCGCATTTGCAAAGTAGTGTCGTTTTTCTAAGTTTAAAGAAAGTCCATCGTAGCTCCTTTGAAATAGTTTAGGTGAACTCGCACCAATAAACCAATTACTAAAACGATAATATATCCCAAATCCGATATTAGGATTCATTTGATTTCGTAAATCTGTATTGAAAGCTGCATCATTTCCTGAAGTTGTATTTAGTTCAGAGGTATTTAATGAAATCATATTCAATCCTGCTTTTAAACCAAAAGACAAACGGCTTTTATTGTTAAAGCGAAGAGAATAAGAAAAGTCTCCGTAGATCATACTCTGATTCATAGGGCCAACACGGTCATTCACAAAGGATAAACCAACACCCACTGATTCATAGGAAAGCGGTGTATGAATAGCAAAGGTTGAAGTCCGAGGACTTCCGTCAAAACCTACCCACTGATCGCGGTGAAGCAAGGTGGCATTTAAGCCACCTGTGCTTCCTGCATAGGCTGGATTTACAAATAATTGATTGTCTACAAATTGTGCAAAATGTGCTTCTTGTTGGGCATTCAAAACTGACACGCTCACAGCAAAAGATGCTAAGATTAATATGATTTTTTTCATTTTTAAGTTATCTTTTTAAATAAATAAATCCTTTGATGACGCCAAGCTTTTCAGTTTTTGTATCAAAAATGTAATAGTATGTGCCTGTTGGTAATTCTTCACCACCTACATTTAAATTAGACTGGCTTGTTCCATTCCAAGAATTATCATAAGGACTCATTCTGAAAACTTGTGAACCCCAACGATTGAAGATGATGATTTCATTTTCCGTTAGTAATTCAACTCCTTCAATGATAAATAAATCGTTGTTGCCGTCACCATTTGGTGAAAAAGCATCTGGCGTATTTATTGTGATAAAGCATGGTGAGGATTCAAAAGTTGGACTACATGGATCACTTGGGTCACTTCCAGAAGTTGATTCTTCACTGTTTGTAAGTCCATCTCCATCGCAGTCAAGGTTGTTCCATGCGGTGCTTGGTGTTGTTGTTTGACTCGCAAATACAAATGAACATGGATCATTCGGGTTGGTACCGTCAAGTACTTCAGTGTTATCTGTAACGCCATCTCCATCTGAATC
>JBEBDG010000232.1:0-3993 GCA_041157165.1 Bacteroidota bacterium | reverse complement strand
TGTTGTCCTGATGGACAACAATCAGAGTAAATTGAATGCAACGGTCTCTGAATTTGCGTCTCAAGGATTTCAAGTTATGGGTATTCTAGCAGATGTTTCCAAGGAGGAAGATGTGAAAAAAGTATTTAGGGATGCGGAGGCTCAATTTGGACAAATCCATGTCATGGTGAATTGTGCAGGAATCGTGGGTCCGACCAGCACCAAAATTACCGATTACGCCAGCGAAGATTTTGATCGATTATACCAGGTGAATCAAAAAGGAACCTATTTAATGACCAAATATGCTATTTTGGCCATGGAAAAACATCATTACGGTCGAATTTTACTTCTGGCATCAATGGCAGGAAAAGAAGGCAATCCGGGCATGATTGGTTATTCTGCCTCAAAAGGAGCTGTTATCAGCATCATTAAAGCCATAGGCAAAGAATATGCCACCTCAGGTATTGCCATCAACGGATTGGCGCCTGCTGTTATAAAAACAGCAATGAATGCCGATACCGATCCTAAACAGTTAGAATACATGGTAGCCAAAATTCCAATGGGTCGATTAGGAGAAATTGAAGAAGTAGCCAAGATTTCGGCATGGATTGTTTCGCCGGAATGTACCTTTACAACTGGATTTTTATTTGATATTTCAGGCGGTAGAGCCACCTATTAATGATATGAAAAGAAGAGAATTAATCAAAAAGGTTGGTCTGAGTGCATTGGTATTTCCATTGACAGCTTGGACAGATGATTTGTTTGGAAATGTTCAATACCTAGACAATCAAACAAAAGCAATGTTGGACTTGATCAGCAGTACTTTTATACCCGAAGGGAAACAAAAAGGCGCGAGGGGAGTTGGGGTTGTACTCTACTTAGATCGGTATATTCAAGATTGTTTAACCAGAGAAGACCAACAAAAAGTTCAAAATGGAATCGATTTTTTAAAAAATCAAGGCTTTGCTTTGAAGAGTCAAACCGAGCGTGAACAGCAATTAGAATTGTTAAAATCCAATGAAAACCAGAAGTGGTTTTATGATTTCGTTAGAAATCAAACTATTTTGGCTTATACGAATTCAGAATATGTTCAAATGAATTTTTATGGGTACGTAATGGCTCCAGGTTTTTATAGAGGATGTGAAAAAGTATAAGAATGGCAAATTTTTCAATTGATTCAAAAGCAAAAAATACTTTCGATGCCATCGTTATTGGTTCGGGTGCAAGCGGAGGTTGGGCCGCGAAAGAATTGTGTGAACGGGGACTAAAAACCTTAATTTTAGAACGTGGA
The DNA here is from genome assembly GCA_041157165.1 of Bacteroidota bacterium. GTDB lineage: Bacteria > Bacteroidota > Bacteroidia > Cytophagales > Spirosomataceae > Sandaracinomonas. Next base: position 2,723 of record JBEBDG010000232.1, on the reverse strand, counting down.
CGACCTGTAAAACACATCGTAGACTACCCAACTGCTTCTAAAGCTCCGTGGGAATTTCAGCATTTAGGTACCTTGCCTTTAGAAAAGAAAAAAGGAATTTCGGAATCATCTTTTCTTCGAGAGGAAACAATTCAGTGGGCGCTTCCTGATGAAGAGCAACCCATTGTGCAAGAAAAACCATTTCGTTGGATCAGAGGTTATCACGAGGGAGGAAAATCATTGATGTGGGCTCGGCAAACCCAGCGTTGGTCTGATTTGGATTTTGAAGGTCCTCAACGTGATGGATTTGCCATTGATTGGCCAATTCGTTACAAGGATTTAGCTCCATGGTACGATCATGTGGAAAAGTTTATAGGAGTTTCCGGATTCAATGATGGACTCGCTCATTTACCAGATAGTTTGGTGCAAAAAGGTTTTGATATTTCTTGTATGGAAAGCCATTTTAAGAAAGTAGTTGAAACAAACTATAAACATAGAAATGTAATTGGGGCCCGTTGCGCTCATTTGTCTGATCCGCAGGAAATTCATTTACAACAAGGAAGGTCTAGGTGTTTGAGTCAACAAATGTGTGTGCGGGGCTGTGTCTATGGAGGATATTTTAGTAGTAATTCCTCAACTCTTCCATGGGCGATGAAGACAGGTAAATTGACAGTAAGAACTCATTCGGTAGTCCATTCAATTATCTATGATGAATCAAAGCAAAAGGCTGTAGGGGTTCGGATGATAGATGCTCAAACGAAAGAAATGCATACCTATTATGCTAAACTTATCTTTTTAAATGCGTCTACCATTAATTCGAATGCCATTCTGATGAATTCTAAATCCAACCGTTTTTCGGAGGGTTTAGGAAATGAAAATGGTTTATTAGGTACTCATATAGCTTGGCATAATTACCGTGGCGGTGCAAATGCTTCTTTTGATGGATTAAAAGAATTTAAAACAGCAGGCGGGAGTCCAACTTATGCCTATATGCCTCGATTCAGAAATTTATACGAACAAGAAACGAATTTTTTAAGAGGTTATGCAGTTGGAATTGGTGGAGGAAGAGGTTCCTATTCCCTTAAAGATGGGATTGGGGAAGAATTGCGTAACAATTTATTAAAAAGACAATTAGGTAATTGGCATATTTCAGCTTGGATGATGGGAGAGACTGTCCCTGTCAAAGAAAACCATATCCGATTGCATGAAACATTAAAAGATAAATACGGAATTCCACAAATTGTTTTTTCTTGCGAATGGAAGGAAAATGATGATAAAATGGTAGAGGATTTCAAAGTCCAAATGGGTGAAATGTTTGAGCGTGCTGGATATAAAAATATTTCGGTTAGAGATAGTCATAATCCTCCAGGGGCTGATATTCATGAAATGGGAGGTGTTCGAATGGGAAAAGACCCCAAAACATCTTTGTTAAATGAATGGAACCAATTACATGCTTGTAAAAATGTGTTCGTTACAGATGGGGCTAGTATGCCTTCCGTGGGTACACAAAATCCGACCTTAACATTTATGGCCTTAACAGCAAGGGCCGCTAATTTTGCTGTAGATGAGTTAAATCGTAAAAATCTATAATTATGAAAAAAAGTTTCTTTTTAGGATTGTTGTTTGTAGGACTTCTTTCCTTAGCTGCACAAGCACAAAAATTGTATACGTACCCTATTGGTGCACAGGCTTACACCTTTAGAAATCATTTCCCAAAAGATCCAATCAAAACCTTGGACATTATCCAGGGAATGGGAATAACGGAATTAGAGACAGGGGGAGTAAAAGGGATGACATTGGAAGAATTTAAATCACAATGTGAAAAACGAGGTATTTCTATTCCTTCTACCGGTGTAAATTTTGATGATTTGGAAAAAGATTTAAGCCAAGTAATTGCCAACGCAAAAATACTTGGTGCAAAATACATTATGTGTGCATGGATTCCTCATAAAGGTACAGATTTTACATTTGAAGACGCTCAAAAGGCAGTTAAGGCGTTTAATCGTGCAGGTAAAATTTTCAAAGAAAATGGCATAACTTTTTGCTACCACGATCATGGATATGAATTTCATAAATATGAAGATGGAACGTATCTTGATTACATCATTAAAAATACGGATCCTGCTTATGTAAATTTTGAAATGGACGTTTTGTGGACGATGCACGGAGGAGGTGCTGATGAGCCTGTTCGTTTATTGAAAAAATACCCAAGTCGATTTAAATTAATGCACGTAAAGGATTTGAAAAAAGGAGTAGTCGGAAATTTAACAGGAGGAACTCCTGCTGAAAACGATGTCCCTGTAGGTACAGGTCAAGGGGATTGGAAAACAATTATCAAGTTGGCAAAGAAAAATGGAATCAAGCACTTATTCATTGAAGATGAAAGTGAGCATGAATTAGAATATGTTCCTATGAGTATTCAATATTTGAAATCACTTTAAGCCACGCTGCTTGCTAATTTAATTTGGTGCTCCTCTAAAGCTTTGAGAATGTTTAAATTGATCGCTTGTTTGACCAATTGAAACTTTGCAAAATCAGCGGTATTTACCCAAAATGTGATTGAAATATCCAAGGAATACGGACCAAAGCCCTCAAAAATTATTTTGGGGGCTTTCTTTTTACAAAGAGGTTCATCCAAAATGATTTGTTCGATAATTGGCAAAAGAATGTCAATTTGTTGGTAGCTTGTTTGCAGTGTGCAGGTTAAATTGAATTTTGCCCGACGATAATTTCTTTCTGAAAGA
>JBEBDG010000231.1:0-3993 GCA_041157165.1 Bacteroidota bacterium | reverse complement strand
CCACAAAACACAGGTTATTAATTTATTTGATTCCTTTATTTTCAAAAATACCGAGGAGATTTCCTCGGTATTTTGCTTTTAAATAAAAATGAAAAACTATGAAAAAAATATTTGTTTCTATTTTAATGCTTTGCTCAACTTATCTTTTTTCACAATCAGAAAAAGTATCTTTTGTTGAAAATGAAAAGGAACATAAAGTAGATGTTCAAATTGGTGGCAAGTATTTTACGAGTTATTATTATCCTGGTGAATCAGTTTTAAAAAAAGCAGTTCTTTTTCCAATACTTTCGGCTCATGGAACTACAATTACAAGGGGATACCCTGTTGCCCCTAGATCTGGTGAGCGAGTAGATCACCCTCATCATGTGGGTATGTGGTTAAATTATGAAGATGTGAATGGATTTGATTATTGGAATAATTCTAATAATATAGTTTCATCGCTTCAAAATCATAAAATGGGTACGATATTTCATGAAAAAATAATTTCTAAAAAAGTACAAAATAATATTGGAGAATTAATTGTAAGTGCTAAATGGGTAGATAATGACGGTAAAGGATTGGAAGTTTTAAAAGAAAAAACCACTTATAAATTTTCTGGTAATAAAGATGTTCGAATTATTGACAGAATTACAAGTTTAACTGCTCAATCTGACCAAGTCATTTTTAAGGATGTAAAAGATGGAATGTTTGCTATTCGTGTGGCAAGACAATTAGAAATACCATCTAATAAACCTGATGTATTTACAGATGCACATGGAGTTGAAACAAAAGTACCTCAAATGGATAATACGGGTGTAACGGGCAATTATGTAAGTAGTGAAGGAATTACAGGAGAAGCTGTTTGGTCTACTAGAGCTAAATGGATGAATTTACAAGGAAAAATGGATAATCATGATATCAATGTAGCCATATTAGATCATCCCTCTAATGTTTCATATCCAAGTTATTGGCATGCAAGAGGTTATGGTTTATTTGCAGTAAATCCATTAGGTGTTAAAGTATTTTCAAATGGTAAACAAGAATTAAATTATACTTTGAAAAAAGGAGAAGCACTTTCATTTAAATACAGAACAATAATTGCAGATAAAGTATTGACTAAAGAAGATCTTGATAAGTTACAAGAAGAATTCGCAAAAGAAAAGTAAGGATATTAAAAATATGTAGTAATTTTGTTTAGGGCCTTTGGGCCCTAAATTATTTGATATGAATGTACATTTTCTGGGCGCTGCCAGACAAGTAACAGGTAGTATGTTTCTACTTGAGCTTGAAGATTATAAGATACTGGTTGATTGTGGTACGGATATGGAACGCTCCATAGATTATTCCCAACCTTTTGAGGAAGTTTCCAAATCCTTTTTTTCTTTTGAGCCCTCTTTGATTAATTTATTAGTATTGACACATGCTCATATAGACCATACGGGAAATATTCCGATGCTCTATCGTGAAGGATTTGAAGGACAAATTTTGTGTACTGAACCCACAGCTGATTTAACGGAAATCTTATTGTATGACTCCGCGAGTCTCAATTTAAGAAAGTTAAAATCTGCACAAGGTGAAAGTCGAAAAAAACAAAAAAAATTAGACAATCTACTTCGCAAAGGTGATTTATACCTTTCTAAAGATGTAGAAGATGCTGTCAAAAATTTTATATGTATAAATTTCAATCGCAAATTTCAAATAACTGAGCATATTTGGGTTACGTTTTATCCTGCCGGTCATTTATTAGGTGCGGCCCATGTCGTTTTTAATATAAAAGAAGGAGATGAATTAAAATCAATTTGTTTTAGTGGCGACATAGGGAGGAAAGATTATCCATTACATGTAAATCCCGTTCCAATTCCACAAGTTGATTATTTAATTTGTGAATCTACGTATGGAAATAGAGTTCATGAAGATTTACGTTCTCCAGTAGAATCACTTGGTACCATTATCAAAGAAACTTGTATTGATAAACCCGGTAGATTGATTATTCCTGCTTTTTCAGTTGGCAGAACGCAAGCGGTTTTGTTTACACTAAATCAATTAATAGAAGAACATGGCCTTCCACCAATTAAAGTATTTACGGATAGTCCTTTGGGTAAAAGTTCCACTAAGATTTACAGTAAATATTTTTCTTATTTAAATCCTGAAGCAAAATCCTTTGCGAAAGAATATGATGATTTATTTGATTTCGAAAATTTAGTTTTTTTACAAACAGAAAAAGAAAGTGATGCCATTAAAAATTACAGAGAACCATGTATTATCATAAGTTCTTCTGGAATGGTTTCTGGTGGGAGAGTTGAACAGCACATTGCAAATAATATTGAAAATCATTACTGTACCATACTTTTAATTGGTTATGCCGCTGAAGGTACCTTGGGCAGAGAATTACTAAGTGGATTAAAATCCTTGAAGATTAAAACAAAAGAATATAAAGTTAATGCTCAAATTAAGAAAATTGATGTTTTTTCAGGACATGCAGACCAATTAGGATTGATAGAATTTGTAAAATCTCAAAACCCAAATTTGATAAAAAAAATATTTTTATCTCATGGGGAGGAGCAAAGCATGATAGACTTTAAAGATGCATTAAATCAAGTTGGATTCAAAGAAGTGATTTTACCTGAAAAAAATCAAATTTTTAATCTTTAGTGATAACTTTGTAGAGTAAAATAGAATATATGAAGACATTATTAGAATTTGAAAAGCCAATAGCCGAATTAGAGGATAAATTAATTGAAATGAGAAAGCTGGCTATTGAAAATAATGTAGATGTAACTGAAGCTGTTAAATCTTTGACTGAAAAAATAATTGAATTGAAGCAAGAAACATTTTCTAATTTAACTCGTTGGCAAAGAGTTCAATTATCTCGACATCCGGATCGTCCATATACATTAGATTATATTGAAAAAATTTGCACAGAATTCATAGAAGTTCATGGTGATCGTTCCGTGGCTGATGATAAAGCAATGGTAGGAGGATTTGGTAACATGGATGATGAATATTCAGTGATGTTTATTGGTCAACAAAAAGGTAGAAATACGAAGCAAAGACAATATAGAAATTTTGGAATGCCAAATCCTGAGGGATATCGTAAGGCTTTACGCTTGATGAAAATGGCTGAGAAATTTAATAAACCAATTGTTTGTCTTATCGATACGCCAGGTGCATTTCCGGGACTTGAGGCAGAGGAAAGAGGACAAGGTGAAGCCATTGCACGAAACATCCGTGATATGTTTATGCTAAAAGTACCAGTTATTTGTATTATAATTGGAGAGGGAGCTTCAGGTGGAGCTTTAGGTATTGCAGTGGGAGATAAGGTTTTAATGATGGAAAATACCTGGTATTCTGTTATCTCTCCTGAATCATGTTCTTCTATTTTATGGAGAAGTTGGAATTATAAAGAACAAGCCGCTGAAGCACTAAAGCTTACAGCCTCTGATATGCTTGAAAATGGTTTAATTGATGGTATTATTCCTGAACCATTGGGTGGTGCTCATTTAAACTATGATGAAGCAGCATCCATTTTAAAAGATGTAATCAAAAAAGAATTAAAAGCCTTAAATGGAATAAATCCACAAGTAAGAATTTTAAATCGAATTGAGAAATTTAGTAAAATGGGAGTTGTTCAAGAATAAATGAAAAAATCAGAAAAGGTTTTATTATTTGATTTAGGTAATGTTTTATTGCCCATTGATTTAGATTTAACCTATAAAGCCTTTGCAGATTATTCCTCCAAATATTCTTTTGAAGAAATTAAAAAATTGACTCATGAATTGTCTCTTTGGACTCCTTATGAAAGTGGGCAACAAACCGATGATGAATTTCGTCACTTTTTAAAAAAGGAATTACATTTAAATTGTTCAACTCAAGAATTTGATCAATGTTTTAATGCTCTTTTATTATCGCTTCCTAAAGAAATCTATTTTACCTTAGAATATTTAAAAAAATCTTTTGCAGGTTTATTTCTATTAAGTAACACGAGTAACATTCATGCAAAAGAATATTTTAATT
>JBEBDG010000230.1:0-4016 GCA_041157165.1 Bacteroidota bacterium | reverse complement strand
GCAATATCTTCTCACGTGGGAATGATTCTAATGGTCCGTATGCTCCGTAGCCCGCATTGTTTAGGAGGACATCAATTCTTTCGAATTTTTCAATACCATAGGTTATTGCTTGATTTATTGAATCTAGGTCCAGTACATCAAGTTTCGTTACAAAAACATTTTTCAAGCCGGTTAATTCGGTTTCCGATTCAGGATTTCTCATTGTAGCGACAACATTCCATCCTTTTTTTTGAAAGAATTTGGCTGTTTCTCTCCCTATACCACTGCTTGCACCTGTAATTAAGATAGTTTTTTTCATTGTATGTATAATTGTTAGGCTGCAAACATATTAGCTTAATTTCGAACCAACAACCTTAGAGTATAGTCTAAGGTTGATATTTATTTTTCAACACCGTACATTTGACGAATGTTAATTAATGAATTATCCAAAAAAACAGGTGTTTCTGCTCATACCATACGCTTCTATGAGAAGTCAGGTTTGATAGAGGGCAAGCAAGATGAATTAGTAAAATCCAATAATTACCTTCATTACGATGACGTAACGATTGAAAAGCTAGAGTTTATTAGTGACGCGAAGTCGGTTGGTTTTACTATCAAAGAAATTGGTCAAATCATTGACGCCTGGTACAATGAAAAATATTCAAAGAATCAAAAACTTGAACTTCTTGATGACAAATTGATTTCCTTAGAACAAAAGATGAAGGAAATAAAAGCAATGAAGAAACAGTTGCTTCAGTTTAAGGATGATGTAGTATATGACAGGTGTTAGTGGTAAAATGAAAAAGGGTCATACCATCAAAGTATAACCCTTTTATCTTTTTACTTGCTCCTGAAGCTGGACTCGAACCAGCGACCCTCTGATTAACAGTCAGATGCTCTAACCAGCTGAGCTATTCAGGAGTCTAGAGCTTACAAAAATTGCTTTTCGTAAGGGAATGCAATATTAGGGTATTCAATTTAAAAATCCAATATTTGTAAAAAAAATATTTAAAATAAATTATGAGCCTAGTAGTTATTGGTACGGTAGCCTTCGATGCAATTGAAACTCCGTTCGGGAAAACCGACAAAATCGTCGGAGGAGCAGCGACTTACGCAAGTTTAGCAGCATCTTATTTTTATGATCAAACTAAAATTGTAGCGGTTGTTGGAGATGATTTTCCCCAGTCAGATATCGACGATTTTGGAAAACATGGCATTTCAACTGATGGTTTGCAAGTAAAAAAAGGCGAGAAATCGTTTTTTTGGTCTGGAAAATACCACAACGACCTCAATAATAGAGATACATTAATAACAGATTTGAATGTTTTGGCAGATTTCGATCCTATTATTCCTGAGAGCTACCAAGACTGTACTTATTTAATGTTGGGTAATTTAACTCCACAAGTACAACAAACGGTCATCAAGCGCTTGAAAAACCGCCCTAAGCTAATCGTAATGGACACCATGAACTTTTGGATGGACATTGCAATGCCTGAATTATTAGAAACCATCGCGATGGTTGATGTTTTGACAATTAACGATGCGGAAGCACGACAATTGGCAAATGAGTATTCTTTAGCTAAAGCAGCTAAAAAGATCTTAAAGATGGGTCCTAAGTTTTTAATTATTAAGAAAGGTGAACATGGCGCCTTGTTATTCCATGAAAATAAGATGTTTTCAGCACCTGCCTTGCCATTAGAAGAGGTTTTTGATCCAACTGGAGCAGGAGATACTTTTGCAGGTGGTTTTATTGGTTATTTAGCCAATACCGATGATGTTTCATTTGATAACATGAAGCGTGCAATAATTTACGGTTCGGCAATGGCTTCTTTTTGTGTAGAGAAATTCGGTACTGAACGAATCAAAAACTTGGCAGCTGATGAATTGAAATCACGTGTCAACGAATTTGTAAATTTATCTCATTTCGAGATTGTATAATTCCAACTAAATTTAAAAGGGCTAATTGAATTTCAATTAGCCCTTTTTTTATTTTCGTTTTTCTTTCGATTGAAATTCTTTTATAAGTTCAGCGGGATCTTTATCTAAATTTTCTAAGCAGGCAGCTGCATCCTTTGCCAGACTATGGTTTGGGTATTTTATTAAAAATTCTTGGTAAAAATGTTTAGCCTGTTCGGTATTCATTAAATTGCTGTCATAAATAAAACCAATTAAGAATAAACTTTCTGCAGCTTTATTGTATTTTGGGTAGGAGTACACAATTTTCAAAAAGTTACTGATGGCATGATCGTACATTCCGATGCCACTCGAAACTTCTGCGCTTTTAAATAGCAGTTCTGGCGATTTTTCATCTTTGATGTTATTCTTTACATATTCATCAGATAAGCTGATAAATAATCTTGCTAAACTGTCATTCGTTATTTCTTTGTTTTGGAGCAATTCCTTTTCAATGGCTTTTATTCTGCTATAAGCTTTGTCTTTTTCATTACTACAGGCTGAAATTACTAAAGCGATGGCAATTATGGAAATAAGGGCTATTTTTTTCATTTATTCAGTATTTCTATATACAAATGTACAAATTTTGACTGCAGCTTTCAATTGCTTAACTTTATGTCGTGAAAAAAGCATTTATACTTTTTCTAGCTATTCAAATATTACTCAGCACGATGGGCTTCATTTTTGCTGCCCATTTTTGTGGTAGTGAAATGAAATCCGCTAGCATCATTGTTGATGCGACTGCTCCTTGTTGTGAAGCGGATGTAAAAGAAGAGAACACATCTGAAGACACAGGCTGTTGCAAAAACGAATATCAGCTTTTTAAAATTAGCGATCAATTCATACCTAGTGAATTTTTAAAAGTAGATTTTCCAATATTTGCAATTCAAAATAATATCGCTATAACACCTTTTTTTATTGCGTTTGAGCGATATCAAATTTCTAAGATATTTGAGTTCCCACCTGGTCAAATTCAACAACAAAAATTAATTTCTACTTGCGTATTGAGAATATGATTTTGGTAATATTTTTTTAATTAAAATATTCCATCATTATAATTCTAATTACATGATAAAAAAAATAAGTGTTTTTGCATTTCTTTTTTTGTTGCGATTGAGTGCAAATTCACAAGCAACAAATGAAATACAAAATAAACACACAATCGATACGTCGAATACATCAAACCGTGTTCATTTACTTAAATCTGCCGAAGTGACTTTTGAAAAAGCTGGCACGATGATTTCTATTAGTCCCTTTAAGACTGAAATACTAACAAATAAAGAATTGCGAAAAGCAGCTTGTTGTAACTTAGGCGAAAGCTTTGAGACCAATGCTACTGTTGATGTAACCTATAAAGATGCCTTGTCAGGTAGCAAAGAGTTACAATTATTAGGCCTTTCGGGTTCTTATATTCAGTTGTTGACAGAAAATGCACCTTTAATTGCCGGATTAGGGTTAACCTATGGCCTAAATACTGTCCCAGGCACGCAAATAGAGTCTATAAGTATTGTCAAAGGACCGGGTTCTGTAGTCTTTGGGCCAGAGTCCCTCAGTGGCTCAATAAATATAGAATTAAAGAACCCTAGTAAAGAGGTGCCTCTTTTTGTAAATTATTACCTAGATGAAAACTTTAGAAATGAAATTAACATAGATTTTACAAAAAAAATTAATTCTAAATTGTCTACGCTATTTTCTATTCACACAGATGTTTTTAATAAAAAAATAGATGAGAATGGCGATGATTTTTTAGACATACCAATGGTTCGAAATTTCAATTTTTTAAACAAATGGAAATTTGAAAATGGTAAAGGGTTTATTTCTCAAAACACCATTCGTTTTATGAATGAAGAGCGAAAGGCAGGACAACAGCAATTTGATTTTTCAAAAGACATTGCTGATTTATCAGCTTGGGGACAAAAGTTAAACACCAATCGAGTGGAATTTTATGGACGAACAGGTAAAGTAATTCCGAGTGCTGTATTTCAAAGTATCGGATTTCAATATTCAATTGTAAGCCACGCACAGAAAGGTTTTGCAGGCATTAAAACTTATGATGCCAATCAAATTTCAGCCAATATTAGATT
>JBEBDG010000229.1:0-4017 GCA_041157165.1 Bacteroidota bacterium | reverse complement strand
AGAAGAAGAAAAATTTTAAAATGATACAATTACCGCTTCAAATGGTGGACCTCAAAAAGCAGTATGACCGATTAAAAACGGACATCGATTGGGCTATTGCAGACACCATACAACATACTAGATTTATCAAAGGTCCTCATTTTTCTGCCTTTCAAGATGAACTTTCAAGCTACCTGAATGGAGCCAAGGTCATTGCATGTGCAAACGGAACAGATGCCTTACAAATTGCCTTTATGGCACTAAATTTAAAACCTGGTGATGAAGTTATCGTTCCGGCATTCACCTATGCTGCCACAGCAGAGGTGATTGGATTATTAGGCTTGACTCCCGTTATGGTTGATGTAGACCCCAAAACCTTCAATCTAACGTTAGAAAATATAATACCAGCCATTGGTCCTAAAACAAAAGCCATTGCACCTGTTCATCTTTTTGGGCAATGCGCCGACATGGAACCAATTCTGCAATTTGCAAAAGAAAAAAATCTCTTCGTTGTAGAGGATACCGCTCAAGCAATTGGGGCCAAATATACTTTTTCAGATGGTACATCTGAATTTGCAGGTTGTATGGGAACCATTGGCACTACCTCCTTTTTCCCTTCCAAAAACTTAGGATGTTTTGGCGACGGAGGCGCAATGTTCAGTAAAGATCCTGCATTAGCAGAAAAACTTCGCATGATTGCCAATCATGGTCAAGCTAAACAATATTTCCATGATGTAATTGGTGTCAACTCTCGACTAGATGAACTACAAGCGAGTATCTTGAGAGTCAAACTTAAACATCTTGACGATTTCAACCAAAGAAGAATCCAGGCAGCTGATTTTTATGATGAGCATTTGAAAAACATTGAACTTTTAGAAACGCCCTTTAGAAATCCTTCGTCTACCCATGTGTTTCATCAATATACAATTAAAGTGAAGAGTGAGAATGGCAATTTAAGAGACGATTTAAAAAACTATTTATCTAGTAAAGGCATTCCAAGTATGATTTATTATCCCATGCCATTGCATCAGCAAAAAGCCTTTCAAGCAATTGGACGGGTGGTTGACAATTTGGAGAAAAGTAGTCAACTTTGTAAAGAAGTGCTTTCTTTGCCTATTCATACAGAAATGGAAAGTGCAGAATTAGCTTATATAACTGAACATATCCTTGAATTCTTCCGAAAAAAATAAGGTAATGATACATCCATCAGCGGTGATTGATGAGGGCGCCCAAATCGGTAATGGTACCAAAATTTGGCACTTTTCTCATATCATGACTCATACTGTAATTGGAGAAAACTGTAACCTAGGACAAAACGTAGTGGTATCTCCTGGAGTAATTTTGGGCAATAATGTTAAAGTTCAAAACAACGTTTCTATTTATACAGGTGTGGTATGTGAAGACGACGTATTTTTAGGACCCTCCATGGTGTTTACCAACGTCATTAATCCTCGATCAGCCATCAATCGAAGAGAGCAATTTTTACAAACGAAAGTGGGTAAAGGAGCAAGCATTGGTGCCAATGCAACCATTGTTTGTGGCAATGACATTGGCGCATATGCTTTCATCGGAGCAGGGGCGGTTGTCACCAAAGAGGTAAAACCCTTTGCACTCGTGGTCGGTAATCCGGCTCGACAAACCGGATGGATCAGTGAATACGGCCATAAATTAGATTTTAATGCGGATGGTTTTGCCACCTGTCCAGAATCAAATCAAGTTTACCAACTTGAAAAAAATCAAGTAACCAGAGTCTCATGAAAAAATTTGCTTTAATAGGTGCTGCCGGATACATTGCACCCCGACACATGAAAGCCATAAAAGATACTGGCAATGAATTAGTAGCGGCCTTTGATCCATATGATGGGGTTGGAATTATGGACAGCCATTTTCCGAATGCAGATTTTTTCACAGAATTTGAACGGTTTGATCGCCATATAGATAAATTAAGACGAGAAGGAACCCCGGTCGACTTCATCGCAATTTGCTCTCCAAATTATTTACATGATGCCCATATTCGATTTGCACTCAAAAGTGGTTGTGATGTAATTTGTGAAAAGCCTTTGGTTTTAAATCCTTGGAATTTAGATGCTATCGCTGAAATTGAAAAGGAAACTGGTAAAAGAGTTTATTCTATTTTACAATTACGACTCCATCCTAGCATTATTGCTTTAAAGGAAAGAATTGCCGCGGGTCCGAAAGATAAAGTATATGACATCCAACTCAATTACATTACTTCTCGAGGAAAATGGTACCACAGAAGTTGGAAGGGGGTTCTGGAAAAATCTGGAGGAATAGCCACCAATATTGGAGTTCACTTTTTCGATATGCTTTCTTGGATTTTCGGAGAAGTAATTGAAAATACAGTAGAATCAATTACAGCAGAAACTGCCAAAGGAAAATTAAAACTGGCACAAGCGAATGTAAATTGGTCGCTAAGTATAGATTACAACGAAATTCCAGAAGAAATTAAACTTCAAGGAAAACGCACCTACCGAACCTTACAAATCGAAGGGGAAGAAATAGAATTCTCTGATGGGTTTACTGAATTACACACCAAGTCTTATGAGGAAATATTGAAGGGAAAGGGATTTGGTGTTATGGAAAACAAAAATGCCATTGAGATTGTGAGTAAAATTAGGAGATAGGGAGTAGGGATTAGGGAATAGGGATTAGGGATTAGAAATAACAATAATTTGAATAAGACACCAAAAATTGCGATGCTTTCTTACCACCAATCCAATGGTGGAGCAGCAATAGCATGCAATCGTTTGGTAAAAGCTTTGCGAGATAATGGTGCAGAGGTACACCACCTGGTGCAAGAAGGTTCAAAAAAAAATGGGATTGAATTAACAACCAAAAACCTTTGTGATAAGGCTTTTAATTTTATTCGTTTTGTTTTTGAAAGACTCTATTTTTTATCCTTTGAAAAAAATAAATCCATTCGATTTTTATTTAATCCAGGACTTTTCGGGAAAAACATAAGCCAGCACCCTGCTATTCAAAGTGCCGATATTATACACATTCATTTTACCAATTTTGGCTTTTTATCCATCAAAAATATTGCGCAGTTGTGTGCACTTGGCAAGCCAGTGATTTGGACTTTGCATGATATGTGGGCTTTTACGGGTGGTTGTCACCACAGTGGCGCCTGCGAAAACTATCAATTAAACTGCGGAAATTGCACCGAATTTATCAAATATTCCCATCCAAATGATTTATCACATCAGCTTTGGAGCAAAAAAATAAAGGCTTTTCAACAAAAAAATCTGTCCATCATTACTTGCTCCAAGTGGTTACAAGCACGTGCCCAAAAAAGCAGTATCCTGAAAAATCAAAAAATTATTGCTCTGCCAAATACCTTGAATTCGGAACAAATTTTTGTGCCTCAGCACAAAAATACCGCCAAGCAAAAGCTTGGCCTTCCCGAAAACATTCCACTCCTTTTATTTGTTGCCGTTCGACCAAACGCACCTAAAAAAGGTTTTAAGCAATTCATTGAAGCTGTCCAAATTTTAGAAAACAGGACTTCCTTTCAAATCGGAATTGTAGGTAAAATTATTGACAAGGCTCCCTTCGATCAGATTAAACAAACCATCCATTATTTTGGACACATCCATTCAAGTGAACAATTAGCACAAATTTATCAAGCATCTGATTGTTATGTTACTACTTCCTTGGAAGAAAATTTACCCAATACCATCATGGAAGCCATGTCTTGCGGAACGCCTTGTATTGGTTTTGAAGTGGGGGGAATTCCTGAAATGATTACCCATCAAATCAATGGTTATGTAGCCAAGTCTTTTGATACCCATGATTTTGCCAATGGAATTCAGTGGGTATTGGAACAAGATGAGCAATTGGGAAAAAATGCCCGTAATAAGGTTGAAAGTGAATATTCAGAAAAACTAGTTGCTCAACAACATTTGAATTTTTACCAAGATTGCCTCCGTCATGTCTAAAAAACTCAGTATCATAACGATTACCTACCAAGCTGCTTTGTTCATCGAACGAACAATTCAGAGTGTGGTGTCCCAAAAG
>JBEBDG010000228.1:0-4020 GCA_041157165.1 Bacteroidota bacterium | reverse complement strand
ATTCGACGTGCCTCAGAAAGTGCAGTTGAATATTCGCTTAAGTCACCTTTAGAATCCTCAATCATAGGTACTTGTGCCTTGTAAGCTGCTTCCTTAGCTGCAACTTTATCACCTAAGGCATTCATTGCTTCTGGTGAAGGTCCTACAAATACAATTCCTTCTTCTCTACATCTTCTCGCTAAGTTGACATTTTCTGATAAAAAACCATAGCCTGGATGAACCGCCTCAATGTTTTTAGATTTACACAATGCTATGATTCCCTCCACATCTAAATATGGTTTTAGAGGTTCATCTTCTTTCCCAATTTGATAAGCTTCATCGGCCTTGTATCGATGCAAAGAATATCTATCTTCAAAGGTATAAATAGCTATTGTTCGAATTCCTAATTCAGATGCTGCCCGCATGATACGGATAGCGATTTCACCACGATTAGCTACTAACAGGCTGGAAATTTTTTTAATGTGTGACTTTGGCATTTTACTTCATTTTGTGCAGTGTAACAAAAATGTAAAATATATGGGATAAATGCTCATTTTTTCTTCCTAAAATTCAAAACTTATTGAAAAAATCTAACATTTGTCGGGTTACACACAATTTTTATTTTAGTAACTTGCAGATTCTTTTAAAATTGAACGTATTAATCATGAATAAACCTGCAATTGGTATTACACTTGGCGATTACAACGGGATTGGTCCGGAAGTAATTTTAAAGGCTTTGAATCATAACATTTTGTTAAAATGGTGTACTCCTGTGGTTTATGGATCCCTTAAAGTATTGAATTTTTATAAAAAACAATATGACATGCGCGATTTCCATTTTCAGGTAATCAATGATCCAGATAAAGTAAGGGATGAAAATGCACATGTAATCAATTGTTGGGATGATCAAAATACGCAAGTTGAACCCGGAAAGGAAACAAAAGAGGCGGGTGAAGCTGCCTTTGCTTGCTTAGAACGAGCTTGTAAAGACCTTGATGCAGGCAAAATAGCCGCATTAATAACGGCTCCCATCAATAAAAATAACATACAATCAGAAAATTTTAATTTCCCTGGACATACAGAATACCTAACAGAAAAGTTTGAGGCAAAGGATAGTTTGATGATGATGGTATCTGAGGGTTTTCGTATTGGTGTTGCCACAGGACATGTTCCTGTACAAGAAGTTAGCAAACATTTAAATGCCAATTTATTAAAATCAAAAATAGATTTGTTTTTAAAATCATTGAAAGAAGATTTCTCCATTAGTAAGCCAAAATTAGCAATTCTTGGACTCAACCCACATGCAGGTGAATCAGGGCTATTGGGAAAAGAAGAGCAAGAAATCATTCAACCAATCATTGAAGATTACCGAAACCAAGGGCAATTGGTTTTTGGACCATACCCAGCAGATGGATTTTTTGGTAAAGCTCAATTTAAAGACTTTGATGGCGTTTTAGGAATGTACCATGACCAGGGTTTAATTCCTTTTAAATACATCGCATTTGATAGTGGTGTTAATTATACGGCTGGACTACCAATCATCAGAACTTCTCCAGACCATGGCACCGCTTACGATATAGCTGGAAAAAATGAAGCCGATTCTGGTTCATTTTTACATGCATTTTATCTTGCTTTGGAACTGGTAAAAAACAGAATGAATACCTAATGATGAAAGTGCTGGTAGTTGATGACGTCCATGAAAGCTTATTTTCAAGTTTAAATCAACTTGATATAGACTTTTTATATCAACCACAAGCCACTTTAGAATCTATTCAAGAAATTTTACCTGCTATACAAGGTTTAGTCATTCGTTCAAAGTTTAAAATTGATCAAAACTTTTTTGACTCTGCAAAAAAGTTGAAATTTATTGCACGAGCAGGGGCTGGTTTGGATTTAATCGATTTAGAGGCCGCAGAAAATTATAAGGTGAAAGTTTTTGCAGCCAATGAAGGGAACAAAGATGCTTTGGCAGAACATGTGATTGGTCAGTTACTCATGTTAAGTGCTAAATTAAAACAGGCAGATTTTGATGTTAGAAAGGGGCTTTGGAATAGAGAAGAAAATAGAGGTTGGGAATTAGAAGGGAAGACAATCGGTATAATCGGATATGGAAATATGGGCAAAGCAGTAGCCAAACGCCTGAAAGCCTTTGGTATGCGAATTTTGGCCTATGATAAATACAATAAACCAACAGCATTTGATGCATCTTTAGATGATATTTTTGAATTGGCCGACATTGTAAGTTTACACATTCCTCTTACCCTAGAAACGCGAAACCTGGTAAATCCTGATTTTTTGAACCAATTCAAAAAATCAATTGTTTTAATAAATAGTTCTCGTGGAGAAATCCTTTCACTTGAAAACATGCTATGGGGACTTCAATCCGGAAAATTGAATGGATTGATTTCAGATGTTCTACCAAATGAAAAATTGGATACTTGGACTGAGTTAGAAAAAAGCCAATTTGAACAAATTAAATCGTATCCAAATACTCTTTTTAGTCCTCATGTAGCCGGATGGACTTTCGAAAGTTATCAAAAAATCAGTGAGGTGTTGGCCTCGAAAATCTCCGATTTTATACTACATGAATTATCCGAGTAATTTATCTGAAAAATTAGGTTTTGATCAAGTTCAAAATCAAATTAAAAGCCATTGCATCAGCAATTTGGGAACAGAATTTGCGGAAAAAATGAAATTTTCAACCAAATTTCATTTAGTAAAACAATGGGCTGATCAGGTGAATGAAATGAAAAACCTCATGGCAAATCATGGAGGTGAATGGCCGCAAACAGATTATTTTGATTTACGTCCGTGGCTTGCCCCATTAGCACTAGAGGGAAATTATCTAAGTGCGGAATCATGGAGAGATTGGCAAAGAGCATTAGATGTTTTATATCAATGCATTCGATTTTTTGAGCATATTTCTGTCGAATATTATCCAGAATTACATCGTTTAACCCATTCTAATCTTCAAAAAAATGAAGAAATGGGCTTAAACTACAGAAGTTTAATTCCCATCATTCAAGCTTTAGAGCAGGTATTTGATATCAACGGTCAAATTAAAGAAAATGCATCTGCTGAATTAGGTGAAATTAGACGTAAAAAGTTAGCAGAAGAACAAGGTTTAAGAAAAAAACTTGACCAAATGCTCTCTCAGGCACAAAAAGAAGGCTGGGTAAGCAAAGATTTTTCCTTGAGTTTACGTAATGGCAGAATGGTAATTCCTATTGCTGCAGAACATAAACGAAAAATTAGAGGATTTGTACATGATGAATCTGATACAGGAAAAACTGTTTTTTTAGAACCGGCAGATGCCCTAGCTGCCAACAATGAAATCAAGTCATTGGAATCAGCAGAAAGAAGGGAGATACAAGCCATTTTGGCAAAATTATCTGATCGAGTGCGACCATTAGTTCCGCTTTTGAGCCAATGGATGCAATGGTTGGGACTAATTGATTTTATCCGCGCAAAAGCACTTTGGGCAGAGGAACATAGGGCCATATTACCAAAGCTTTCTGAAGGACAAGCTTTTGAGTGGAAAAATGCCCGCCACCCCTTGCTCGAAAATTCCTTAAAGAAAATAGGAAAAAGGATAAAACCATTAAATATCAGTCTAAGCAATGATTTACGTATAATGGTCGTTTCCGGACCAAATGCAGGTGGTAAATCGGTTACTTTAAGTACAATAGGACTTTTACAATATTTGTTTCAATCAGGATGTTTGGTACCAGTTGATGAAAATTCTTCAATAGGTTTTTTCCAACAAGTCTTTTTAGACATGGGAGACGAGCAAAACTTGGAGAATGAATTAAGTACATATAGTTCGCATTTATCCAATATGCGCTATTTTCTTGAACATTCAAACGCAAAAACATTACTTTTAATCGATGAATTTGGTACCGGAACGGAACCAGGATTGGGTGGTGCCATTGCTGAATCTATATTAGAAAAATTTGCTGAAAAAGGTTCTTTTGGAGCAATCAATACGCACTATGGCAATTTAAAAAGCTTAGCAAGTACAAAAAAGGGTTTATTCAACGC
>JBEBDG010000227.1:0-4037 GCA_041157165.1 Bacteroidota bacterium | reverse complement strand
TAGATGAATTACTTGGCTTGAAAGAAAAAGGTTTACATTCTGTTCTGATTTTAGCAGTGGGTGAACGCCATGAAGAGGCTGATTTTATGACAGGAGCAGCTAAAGTTCGTTACCCAAAAGAGGAGTTGTTTGTTAGGCTATAATGGAGAGTTGAGAGTGGAGAGTTGATAGTAGAGTTGAAAGTGGAGAGTGGAAAGTGGAGAGTGGAGAGTGGAAAGTTGAGAGTGGAAAGTTGAGAATAAATAAATAATTAAATAATTAATAAAAATAACTTTCAACTTTCAACTTTCAACTTTTCGGTTTCAATCCCAACTTAGCCCCTTCTTCAAGCATAAATTGCCAAGATTTTTCTAAATCATTTGGTATAATTCCTTCAAGTATGGCTTCACGAATGGCCAATTTAATGAGTCCAATTTCTTTACTAGGACCAATATCAAAGGTTTCCATAATAATTTCACCTGTGATAACCGGTTGAAAATTTCGAATTTGATCTTTTTCTTCTACTTCTTTTAGTTTTTGCTCAACAATTTCAAAATTACGTAGATAGCGCTTTACCTTATCACCGTTTTTAGAGGTGATATCTGCTTTACAAAGTGTCATTAAAGCCTCTAAATCATCTCCTGCTTCAAATAACAACCTACGTAAAGCGGCATCTGAGATCTCTTCTTTTGAAAGTGCGATGGGACGCAAATGCAACCGAACAAGCTTTTGCACTAGTTTCATTTTTTCATTCAATGGCAATTTAAGGCGTTTAAATATGCCTGGAACTTGCCTTGCACCAAGATCTTCATGACCATGAAATGTCCAACCTCTTTGTTTATCAAATCGTTTGGTGTCTGGTTTTGCAATATCATGTAAAATTGCCGCCCATCGCCACCAGAGATCATCCGTATGTTTCGAAATATTATCAAGAACTTGTAACGTATGATAAAAATTATCCTTGTGGCCTTTCCCCTCTTCGGTATCTACTCCCTTTAATTTTGAAAATTCTGGAAATATTTTTGACAAAATGCCTGCGGCATCCAATAGCAAAAAGCCATATGAAGGCTTTTTGCTTAGAATAATTTTGTTTAATTCATCTGAAATTCGCTCAAATGAAATAATTGAAAGTCGATCTTTTTCAGACTGTAATGCCTCAAATGTTTCAGCAGAAATATCAAATCCTAATTGTGAAGCAAAACGTACGGCACGCATCATGCGCAAAGGATCATCTGAAAAGGTTATTTTGGGATCAAGTGGTGTTCGAATAATTTTAGCCTCTAGGTCCTTTAATCCATCAAATGGATCCATAAATTTTCCCCAGTTGACTTTGTTTAAACCAACAGCAAAAGCATTTATGGTAAAATCTCGACGGTTTTGATCATCTTCCAAGGTACCTTCTTCAACGGTGGGTTTACGAGAATTATAATCATAAGATTCTTTTCGAGCACCTACAAATTCCAATTCCCAATCATCTTCTACCTTAATCATGGCAGTCCCAAAATTTTTAAAGACGGAAACGGAATGTTCAGGTAATTTAAACAAACGCGCTACCTCAATGGCGAGGTCGATACCTGAGCCTAAACAAACAACATCTATGTCTTTACACGGTCTATTTAGGATCTGATCTCTAACAAATCCACCAATAACATAGCTTTCTAATGCCAGATTATCTGCGGCTTGTCCAATGATAGAAAATATTGGATTTTGAATAATTTCTTCTCCTCTGATCATTATTTACGAATAATTCTAAATTCCCCTCCTAATCCTAGCTCCACTATTTTGGATGCTTTTTGTGTTAATTTTTGTTTTTCCACGGGTTTTAAGAGGTAGTCAACTTGTCTAGAAATTTCTGAATCAATCGATTCGAAAGACAAAGCTGGATTCCCTCCTGAAAGATTCACTGAAGAAGACACAATGGCTCGCTGATAACGAAACAACAATCCCTTACAAAATTCATCTTTAACCAAACGAATGGCAATGCTGCCATTTGGACCTAACACATACTTACTAACGTTTTTTCCTTTTGGATAAATCACTGTCAATGGATCCTCCGCAAAATCAACCAAATCCCAAGCTATATCAGGAACTTTTTCAACATATTCATTCAATTGCTCAATTTTTGAAATCAGTATAATGAGTCCTTTATCAATTGGTCTTTTTTTTATGGAAAAAAGTTTTTCTATGGATGCATCAAACCGAGCATCACAACCGATGGCCCAAAGCGTATCACTTGGATAAATAATGACCCCACCGGATTTTAATGATTGAATAGCTTCCTGATAAATTGCTGGATTCATGGACACAAAGGTAAAATATAATCTTTACATTCGAAGGATAAATTGTACCTTTGCATTTTATTTTGAACATTAAAGCATGTTGGATATTCAAAAAGAATTATCATCTGTTATAAAAGCCGGATTGAAAGAATTATTTTCAATTTCAGCAGAGGAGGTTATTTTACAAGAAACAAAAAAAGAGTTTGAAGGGCAATATACGTTAGTCGTATTCCCTTATACGAAAGAGGCCAAAATGGCCCCTCCTCTAATTGCACAGCAATTAGGGGAATATTTAGTAAAAAATTCATCGATTGTAGCCGGCATTCAGGTCGTTCAAGGATTTTTGAATATACGTTTAAAAGATTTTGTCTGGCTTGAAATACTAAAACAATTACAAGGTCAATTAAATTTTAATTTAGCAAGTAAAGGGGAAAAAGTATTGATTGAATACAGCTCTCCAAATACCAACAAGCCACTACATTTAGGGCATTTAAGGAATAATTTTTTAGGTTATTCTATAGCTCAAATCATGCATGCAGCGGGTTATGAAGTTGTAAAAACCAATCTGGTAAACGACAGGGGAATACATATTTGTAAGTCGATGTTGGCTTACCAATTATTTGGAAACGGTGAAAGTCCAGAAAGTGCCCAAATCAAAGGTGATCATTTAGTTGGAAAATATTACGTAGCATTTGACAAAGCCTACAAAGCAGAAATTGATGAATTAATTGCTTCAGGACTGGACCCTGAAAAGGCAAAAAAAGAAGCCCCAATCCTTTTAAAAGCACAAAATATGCTATTGGCGTGGGAAAATAATGAGGAGGAAGTAGTCGCACTTTGGAACAAAATGAACGATTGGGTTTTTGATGGATTTGCAAAATCTTACCAGGTCATGGGAGTGAATTTTGACAAAACATATCGTGAATCAAATACCTATTTATTAGGAAAAGAGTTGGTTCAGGAAGGCCTCAAAAGTGGAGTATTTTACCAAAAAGAAGACGGTTCTGTTTGGATCGATTTAACAGAAGAAGGATTGGACCAAAAATTAGTTTTGAGAAAGGATGGCACTTCGGTTTACATTACTCAAGACATGGGAACTGCTCAACTGAAATATGAAGATTTTAAAGCCAATCAATCGGTTTATGTCGTAGGAAATGAGCAAGACTATCATTTCGAAGTATTATTTCATATCCTTAAAAAATTAAATAAACCTTTTTCAACAGGCAATTATCACCTTTCATATGGAATGGTTGATTTACCAAGTGGTAAAATGAAATCAAGAGAAGGAACTGTAGTGGATGCAGATGATTTGATGTCGGAAATGATAGAAACGGCAAAGGAAAGAACACTTGATTTGGGAAAGATCGATGGATTTACTGAAAAAGAATCTTCAGAATTGTTTCATGATTTAGGTTTAGGAGCCTTGAAATATTTCTTATTGAAAGTTGACCCTAAGAAAAGGATGTTATTCAACCCAGAGGAATCGATTGATTTTCAAGGAAATACTGGGCCATTTATTCAATATACACATGCTCGAATATGTTCTATTCAAAGGAAAGCAATGGAAAAAGGAATTCAAATTCAACCCATTGAAGATATGGAAACGGTGGAACTATCTGAGCAAGAATTAATCTATTTATTGAATGAATACAGAACTAAAATTGATGAGTCAGCTAAAAATTTTGCTCCATCAGTGATAGCTAATTATGCCTACGATTTGGCCAAACAATTCAATAAATTTTACAATGAATTAAGTATTTTAAACGAAGAAGAACCAAA
>JBEBDG010000226.1:0-4074 GCA_041157165.1 Bacteroidota bacterium | reverse complement strand
CACCAGGACGTGCCCACTGACCAATACAAGGCCCACAGGCATTTGAGAATACAGTTGCACCAATGGAATCAAATGTTTGGATAAATCCGTCTCTTTCAATGGTATATCTAACTAATTCTGAACCTGGGGTAATTGTAAATTGAGCTTTGGTTTTTAATCCTTTTGAGGCAACTTGTTTAGCTAAAGAAGCTGCGCGTGCGATGTCCTCATAAGATGAATTTGTACAAGAACCTATCAAACCTACTTCTACTTTTGTTGGCCATCCATTTTTTTCTGCTAATTCTTTCATTTTTGAGATTGGAGTAGCTAAATCTGGAGTAAACGGACCGTTTAAGTGTGGTTCTAAAGTATCTAAATCAATTTCAATTACTTGATCAAAATATTTTTCTGGATGTGCATAAACCTCATGATCAGCTGTTAGATGTTCTTTTACACCATTTGCTAAAGCGGCAACATCTGCTCTGCCTGTGGATTCTAAATAACGTGCCATTGAGTCATCAAAGCCAAAAGTAGAGGTGGTTGCTCCAATTTCTGCACCCATGTTACAAATAGTACCTTTACCAGTACATGACATGGATGTTGCACCTTCCCCAAAATATTCAACTACACAACCGGTACCACCTTTCACCGTTAAAATTCCAGCTACCTTTAAGATAACATCTTTTGCTGAAGTCCAACCATTTAATTTTCCCTTTAATTTAACACCTATCAACTTAGGAAACTTTAACTCCCAGGCAAGTCCAGCCATTACATCACATGCATCTGCTCCACCAACTCCAATAGCAATCATCCCTAACCCCCCTGCATTTACCGTATGCGAATCGGTACCAATCATCATTCCACCTGGAAATGCATAGTTTTCTAATACCACTTGATGAATAATACCTGCACCTGGTTTCCAGAATCCAATTCCATATTTATCTGAAACAGATGATAAAAAGTCATAAACTTCTTTATTTTTATCGACAGCAACTGCTAAATCTGTATTCGAACTAATTTTAGCCTCAATTAAGTGATCACAATGAACTGTAGATGGTACGGCAACTTTTGGGCGACCTGCTTGCATAAATTGCAATAATGCCATTTGTGCTGTTGCATCTTGCATAGCTACTCTATCTGGTGCAAAGTCTACATAAGATGCACCTCTTGCAAAGGTAGATGAAGGCGTCCCCTCCCAAAGGTGACTATAAAGAATCTTTTCAGTTAAAGTAAGCGGCTTACCCACAAGCTTTCTAGCAGCTTCTACTCGTGCGGGCATTCTTTCATAAACCGCTTTAATCATTTCAATGTCAAAGGCCATGAGAAATATTGTTTTTGTAAAATTGTCCGCAAAAATAATAGATTCTTGGCAAATTTTGACTTTTTTTGTGCATATTTCTGTAAAGAATTATTAGAATTTACTGCTTGAAAAAAATATCCCTACTTTTTTTGTTTTGTTTGAGCATTTCTCAAACTTTTACGCTTTGGTCTCAAAAAGCGATAGCAGATTCTGTTTTCAAAATTATTTGTAAAAATGCGCCTTATAAATCTTCACAATTAAAAAATTACAGTTTTAAAGCTGAGATTCTTGAAAAAGGTCGATTTAATCAAATTGTAACTATAGGCCAAAAACGATTAGCAAATTCAGAAGGAATAGTAGTTGACAAATGGTACGGACAAAAATCAACTAACTCGGTAAACATAAAATCTTTAAATCAAACGGAACAAGTTGTTGAAAAACTTGAATTATTTAATAAAAAAAATGGGAAACCTACACCCTTTTTTTGGCCCGATTTTTACCAAGATCTAGTGGGACCTTCATGTGTTTCTCCTTTCAATTATTATTCAGAATATTATTATGAAACCCTATATGAAAAAGATACTCTCATAGAAAATCAGCCTTGCTTTGTATTTAATTTTGTTCCAAAATTCAATACAGATCGTCTATTTCAAGGAAATTTCATCATTTCAGAGTCTGGATTTTTAGTTTTTTTCAATGCAACAGTTTCTTCAGATGCTATTGATTATGATATGCAATTAAACTATCAATATGTATTAAATAAATGGTTACCCAAATCTTCTAAATTTCAAGTAAAAGGAGGTGTTTTAGGTAATAATGGGCAATATGAAATCAATGAAAAAGTTATATCTGAAATAAAAGAAAGTAAATCATTAAAAATTGTTGATGAACCACAACATTTTACCGAAAAATTGAATATAGCCGAAAGGGTATTTGATGAAATTTTTGTATCTCAATTATTGGGTACTCTACATGATTCTATGATTCAAAAATGGAAACAAAGATTAGAAACGGGAATTGTTACCATGGATTCAGTATCATTTTCTTCTAATTATATTCAAGTTCTATCCGATGGAGAGCCCTATTTTGAGAATAATTCAAATCAAATCCTAGAATTTGATGATTTGAAAAAGTCTAAATTAAAATACCATCATTTTATTTTTAGTAAATCCTTTTATTTTGGTCAGCGGCAAAAAGATTTTTACCCTTTTGAGATTTATTACAAATCTCCCGTATTTGATTCCAACTTTAACACAGTTGAGGGCTTTGTTGCCGCCTCGGGTTTGGTATTTAGAAAAAGGTGGGAACGTTATCGATTTTTAGAGTTTGAGGCAATGGGAAGACGATCCTTCGGGCTAAATAGGAATAGTGGTTACCTTAAAATAAGATACAAAACGGATAATTTTGATATCAATCTAACAAGTGGCGATTATGTACAACAATATAACTCAGAAATAAGTATTTCTCCTGAAATGAACACGTTATCGAGTTTATTGTTGAAAAACAATCCCATGAAAATCTTTCGTAAGCAATTTTTGAGTTTATTTTTAAATAAAAAATTTAGTAGTAAATTTTTCTTTAAAACTTGGATTGAATATGCCACAAGAAGTCAAATGGATAATATTTCTGATTATTATTGGATCAATTACATGGGGCGTAATTTTACCTCGAATAATCCAACTAACAGAGAATTTACACAAGAAGGATTTTCAACGCATGATGCTCTTACAACCACTTTTCACTTTGGCTTCCGTCCTTTTCTAAATTATACTTTTATTAACAATGAAAGAAGAGTTGAATTAGGTTCCTCCCCATTGCTTTTGTTTAAGTATAGGGCTGGATTTCCTAATATTCACCATTCGGTAACACAATTTCATCACATTGAATTTTCATATATTCACAATGTTGAATTTTCACCATGGATTAAAACTGGCCTGCAAATCAATAGCGGTACCTTCATTGGAAATTCACCTGATTATTTTATTGATTTTAAGCATTTCAATGGAAACTATAATTTATTGATGACCGGAGAAAGTTTGGCTTCACATCGTTTGGTAGGATATTATCAAAACATTACCTCGGGTGCGAATCAACGATTGAATTTGGGACACTATAACTATAGCACAGGTGGTGCTTACTTAGAAGCATTAACAATTTCACAATTTTCCAATTTATGGCTTAAACCTTTGCTTGGTACCAAAAAGGCTTATGTTAAAGAATTACTAATTGCTAATTTTATTTACATCAAAAATCAACAATTAATATATAATGAAATAGGGTATGGACTAGACGGAGTATTTAAAGTATTTCGTTTAGAGGGAATTGCCAGTTTTACCAATGGAAAATTTAATTATGTGGGTTTACGTGTAAACATAAATTCGAGAATTAGAATTGGGAATGTGATTGATTAATTATCAAATTGATATTTTTTTCTCTTTACCAAAAAATTTCCTTGGAATTGGTTAATTAGACTTATATTTGAAGTCCCGTTTGATTTTTATTGAAAACTTAAGGAATGGCAAAGAATTTAGTTATAGTTGAGTCTCCAGCAAAAGCAAAAACCATAGAAGGTTATTTGGGTTCAGATTTTGTGGTAAAATCTTCATTTGGTCACGTTCGGGATTTACCAACCAAGGGTGATAAAGCTATTGATATTGAAAATGACTTTACCCCTACTTATGTCATTTCGCCTGATAAAACGAAAGTTATCAATGAATTGAAATCTCTAGCAAAATCATCCCAAGAAGTATGGTTAGCCACTGACGACGACCGTGAAGGTGAATCCATATCATGGC
>JBEBDG010000225.1:0-4090 GCA_041157165.1 Bacteroidota bacterium | reverse complement strand
AAAAAAAGGCAATAGATCATTCAACACGCGACCATCCTCACTCCAAATTTTGTTATTATGATCGCCAATGTATTCTTCTGCAAAATGGTGTATTCCTAAATTTTCTAATCGCTGACTCAACATACCAACCTGAATGGGAAAACGCTGTGAATCGTTTCTCCCCCAATCCAATTTGATAGCCTTTATTTTACGCAGGTTATCAGCATATTTTCCCACCATGTACACTGGCATATTGGCTTCCCATTTTTCTAGGACAGCTTGATTTACTTTCAATTGTCCGTTTTCGTAGGAGTATGGAAAATCACATTGAAAAGGCTGCACATTCGGATTTGGGGACCAAGCTCTACCCACAGCAGTTAATACTTTTGGATAATAGGACTTATTCAATTCTTCTAAGGTTTTGATGTTCCCCAACTCTTTGTAAGAAGTTGAATTTGGCCCAAATTCTTTCACAAAAGCCAACAGGCCTGGACTTAGCGCATAAATGGAACTATACACTTCCGGATGCAACATCCCCAACTTGAAGGCCCCATAACCACCCATGGAATGGCCGCCTATGCCTCTTCCATCCCGATTAGCGATTGTCCGATAATGAGTATCTACATACCCAACTACTTCTTTTACCATGAAATCCTCCCAATTGCCTGTAAGACTTGAATTGGTATAAAAACTACCATCCATTAAATTTTTATTATCGGCTTGCACCAAGATAAAAGGTCGTATTTTCCCTGACTGGATACCTTTATCCAAAATTGCCTGCATGGCAGAAGAAATCATGTCTGTTCCAAAAAATCCATGTAAATAGTAAATCACTGGATATTTTTTAGTGCCCAGCTCGTACCCTGGAGGCAAATAAATAGACACCTTCCGATTCGGATTTTCCCCACCTGGATTAATAAGTGCTAGGCTCTGAATCTCAATACGATCAATTTTACTTTGGGCGTTTAGTGCTGTAATCGAAAGCACTAGACATGCGAATAATAAAAATCTTTTCATTTTTAAATTATGTTTTAATTTACCGCCCCATATTGCAGATATAAATCGGGCAATTTATTTTTGATTAAAGAAATTGGTTTATACTCCCTTAAAAAAAATTTACCTTCATCATCATACGAGTATCCATTTATCCTAAGGATTTTCTTGCTTCACGGTCTGGATCATTTACTAATTGACACACATCATCTAATATCAAGGTTTCTCCAATTTCGGGGGTATAGGGTTTCCAATTAGGCAGTCCACCACCATTTGGATTACCTGTTTTCATGAAATTTAAAAACGATTTGGCCATTTTGGAAGATAAAGCTCTAGGCCTTTTACCACCACCGGTATGAGTCAACATTAAATCTGTATTATAAAACCAAAAACAGATGTCGTCACAATGAAATGCCCTCATCCGATTATCAAACAAAGGTGGCTGCCAACCGAACCAAGAGACATAAACGGGAGCCTTTTTTTGTCCAGCTTTTGCATTGGCAGTTGCAATTGCATTTTTTCGATTGGAGACAATCATAGCCCATAATTCGATTGGGCGAGCATTAGGGAAATTCTTATGATAAGCCTCCACTATTTTTGAGGAATCTGCTCCAAACCGCGACTTAATCTTATCTACTACCCCCTCCAATGAAATACTTTCTAAGCTTGCATCCGTACGATTTGGATTCATTTCATGGAAAGTTGTATTGATTATTAATGGAATATCTGCTGAAAAATGATTAGGGTCTGAAAAGTATGCTTTATCAGATAAATATACACCATCTGAAACAGGAGAAAATCCTCCTCTAACTACGTTCATCCTTTTAGCCTCATCGGCCATTTTTGCAGTTGCCCGATCAGCAATATCGATGTATTGTCGCCAAGGAATTTGCTGTAATTTATCAATTTCTCCAGGCTTCAACCCTGCCTCTTCCATTATTTTTAACCCTAATTTTTCGGAGTATTCTTTGTTGCTTCCAATCAATGAACTCCCACTAAGGGCTACTGCCTTGTGGAATAAACCATTGGCAGAGGGCATATTCATCAAAGTCGTTACTTTTGAACCTCCACCTGATTGTCCTATGATTGTTACATTATTGGCATCGCCACCAAAATTTGCTATGTTGTCTTTCACCCATTGCAAAGCTGCAACCATGTCTAGGCTTCCAACATTTCCAGATGCGGCATGGCCACCTGCTGCTGCCAAATTTGAAAATCCGAAAGGCCCTAAGCGGTGATTTATAGAAACAAAAACAATATTTCCTAAACGAGCTAAATTCTCTCCATGATATCCATCTTGTTCGATTGCATTTCCATTGGTAAAACCACCCCCATGTAACCAAACCACAACTGCTCGTTTTTGAGAATCAATGGACGGAGTCCACACATTTAATTTCAAACAATCTTCCGATACATCGTCGTAATTCCAATGATCTACAAAAGAAGCCACTACATTCGCATAGCGCTTTTCCATGATTTGAGGGGCCGTATTACCCCACCAAAAACAATTTCTTACATCATTCCAAGCTTCAGGCCTTTGAGGAGGCATGAATCGATTCTTTCCGGAGGTATCGGCGCCATAAGGAATTCCCAAAAAAGTATGTATTCCTCTTAATTGGAATCCACGAATTTTTCCATATTGTGTATTCGCTAGAGATAAATTATCCCCAACAAAAAGCACTTGACCATCATTTGAACCAGATATTGGCGACAAGGAAGCTGCATTTACTTGAGAACCCAATCCAAGGCTAGCCGCACCCAAGCCGAAAGATTGGATAAAATTTCTTCTGTTTGATTTCATAAGTTATTCAATAGGTTTAACTATAAAGTTACTAGAAAAAATAAAAGGATAAAGACGAATATATTAAATTGAGACAAATACCATTTTTTAGTGTTCTAAATAATTAAAAAGCCCTATGAAAGGGCTTTTATTTGCTTATACTCTAAAATTTCTGTTCCTGAACCTTTTTGCAAACATTTATTGATCATTGCTTGGGCGACCTCTTCTCCTTTAATAGGCTTATATGCACCAGGAATTAGAAAAGATAAAACGCCCATGATACCTTGAAAAATACGCTCCATCAATCTAAATTCTTTACGAGTTCCCATCAACAAGGAAGGTCTAAATATAGAAAGAGATTCAAAACCAAGTTTATCTAATGCCTCTTCTAGCTCCCACTTCATTTTCAAATAATAGCCTTTAGCATTTGGACTCGTTCCTACAGAAGAAACAAGTAAAAAATGCTTTACCCCAGCATCTTTAGCAATTTTCGCGAATTGTAATGGAATATCCACATCTACTTTATGGTAGACATTCAAATCGCCTTTTACTTGTTTAAAAGTGGTGCCCATACAACTAAATACAGTATCAACTCCCATTAACTTTTCCTTCATCGATTCCCAATCTGTAAAATCAACCACATGATTTTCCACATTTTCGGGAAGATTGTGCATTGGCTTTCGAGTAAAAGCAATGATTTTGGCGGTAGAAAATTTTTGGATAATAAAATTCCCAATGAAACCTGAAGCACCGATTATGGCTACTTTTTGTCCTTTCATGTTATCTTGATTTATAAGGTTCAAAGATACAGATGGGTTTGCATTTGGTCTCTTTTTTTTACACCTTTATTGGAAAAATTTTACAATAGGATGGTCTATTCAATTAGGCGATCCTCTTAAACCTATTTTAAAATGAAATTAAAGCCTACCCTTGGTATTGGTCTGTTAGGACTTTTTGCGTTCGGCTTATTAACATCTATTTCTAGTAGTTTTTCTTCAAGCAAATTAATCCAAGAAATCATCACTGCTCAGCAAATGGATACAACCCGAAAAATCAAATTACCAGAAGGGGTGGATCCAAATTCTGATGACTGGAAGGGTATTGACCTATCTGCCAAAGAACCCATTCAGCCCTTGAGTCCACATGAAGAAGCTAAATTATTTCAATTGCCTCCTGGTTTTAAAATAGAGCCAGTTTTAACGGAGCCAGCTATCCAACAACCTGGCGAAATTGTATTTGATAATGATGGACGCATGTATGTTTTAGAACTTCGTTCGTACATGTTAGATGCCGATTCTAAAAATGAATTAGAACCAACAAGTCGAATTTCTCGATGGG
>JBEBDG010000224.1:0-4095 GCA_041157165.1 Bacteroidota bacterium | reverse complement strand
AATTTTGGTTTTGTTTTCCCACATAAGCTGCCTATAAATTAATTTAGGCTGCAATGCTACCAATACCCCTCAGCTTGATTATTGTACTACAATTGTACTACAATGATATTTTTTCAAAGTCCCCTGGAGCAATAGTTGTCGAATACATCCATGAGCTCTTTTAAATAAGGCTTTTGCTCAATTTTTCTATTTTTGGCGGCTTGTAGGGTAGAGTCGATATTTCCAATCGGAATATTGAAAAACCACATAAGGAGCCCAAAATACTCTTTCTTGGTGATTTTAGCCTTGTCTATGGCTTTTACGGAATTGCTCTCGTAAACCGATACGAAAAGCTCCAAGAAGGCTACTTTGTCCCTCTGCCATTGAATGAGAGTGATGCCGCTGCCTTTGGGGAATAAAGACAATTGGCCCGACATATATGCCGAAATTTCTTGTTTGGATGGGATGGTGTATTCAGAGCTAGGCGGAGCCGCAGTTTGCCTGTTTGCGTATTTGTTCAGGTGAGTGATGCGGTGCAAATACAGTTGTTCTAGCAGTTCCAGGATTTGATATTGAACGGTAAAATATTCTAGGATTTTTTTTTAATTGATTCGCTATTGAGTAGCTCTCTTGAGGTGGATTTATGAAGTTCAACGCGATTGAGTAAAACATTTACAAAATCTTTGGGGAAATAGAGGTGTTTGAATTCCCGAATTTCAAAACAGAACAAATCAAATTCTCGTTTTATTGAATCGGCTTTGTCGAGTGAATCGTTCATCATTTCATCTACTTGCATTTTACAGGGCAGGTAGAATGAATAAAGTTGTTGTTGGTAGGTTACGGTAGATTTGGATCCATTAAATTCTACATCCTGGGAGTCGTCAATATCGAAGAGAGAAATCTGTTTTCTAAAGGAACGAGTGGTTACATTGATTCGGGCAATCTTTAATTGCTCCAGCGCGTTGTTAAGTAGTTCTTTCATGACTTTTTTGAGTTTTAAACTTTGCAACACTAACAGATTCGCTATGCCAAATGATATCCATAATTAATTACGAATGATCCTCTAAATTGTCAAAATCACCCACTTGGCAATTGGCAAGGGTATATATATATATACCTTGCCATTTGCCAACCTAGATATGATTTTGGGAAACTGCCAGTTTACATTGGGGTTGCGGCCGATTCGTGAAGATTAATGAATTAGGTCAAAATCGTGAAATTGAATGCAGAAAATTCATGATTAAAAATATTCCCTTATCGACTAGGGATTTCCCTAATTTATTAAATAATCGCAATTTTAATACTTCAACTCGACCCTTAGAAGTGCAGAGGTTCCCAACCCTAAAAAAATATCACTAAAAATAGGAATTCCCTAATCCCGCATACAATGGTCTAAATTGTGCGCGTAATTAATTTGTTTTGTACTATAATTAGATCTAAATAGCGAACTGGGTATAATTCGGAAAAAACCCGAAATTTCCCAGTCAAATGAAAAAAAGCAGATACACGGAGGGGCAAGTCGTTAAAAGTGTTGGGCACCTCAACATTTTGACTTAGCATCACTAATCTTTTGATCAAACCATTGGGAATTAGAATTGCTATATCATTCCGTATATTTTAAAAGTTCTCTAACTAGTCTGAAAACTGTTGTCGAAGATTCTTCCAAAGCAGGATTTATATGATCAAAGTGATTGTAATTTCTTTCAGCTCTATCTATTGCAAGATCAATTCTTTTTCTATTTGTTGTGTTGTCTATTCCGTTCAGTAATTCAAAAAAATCTTCTTCTATTAATTTTGTACCATTGCCGTCATAAGTTACTCTAAATGGTTTCAGGTGCTCATTTATTTTATCATTATAGCTATCTCTGTGCATTCCAGCACCTTGGTGATCATTAAAGTGTAATATCAGCCAGTATTCAAAAGACTGATTTGAATATGCCACTCCGAAGTCGTTTGATAAGGCTATTTGAACTGCAGAATTGAAATCATTATCGGTAAAATTATCTTTGTCAAAAACACACCAAACTTGGTCGTAGGTTCCTTGTTGGGATAATTCAAGGGCTCTATTCACTAAAGAAATTGTATTATAACCCTCGCCAATAGATTTGACTTTTGCTGAGGTAATTCTGAATTGATTGAAATAAGAGGGTTCCGTGTTTTTCCCTTCACAAATGATAAGAATAGAGGGTTTTTGGGATAACTCTGGGACAGGTCTTTCTAAATTAGGTTCTTTTCTGCGTTGAGCCTTTAACTGTTCAAAGTGTTTTTGCTTAGCTGCTCTTTGTTCAGCTTTTTTATCCTTCATTTTCATTTTCTTTCAATAAAAAATTAAGGTTATCAAAAAAGCCAAGAAATGGAACTGCACCATATTTACCGTTAATATAGTTATCTTCAAAAGGCTCTTTTTTTCTTACTTCATCTGATTTAAAGTCTGCTAAGGAATAAAGTTTAGCTTCGCCGTACTTATTTTTATTTGCAAACCAAATTTGGTCTCTTCTGAAAAGATCAGAACTCAATAAATTAGTGTCGTGTGTATTGAAAATCAATTGAGCATTCTTCTTATTTAACTCTTTAGAATTAAAAAGGGATACGATTTTACAAACTAAATTTGGATGAAGTTTTGAATCTAACTCATCAACTATTAACGTGTAACCGTTCTCAATAACATCGAGAATTGGGCCAGCAAGAGCGAAAAACTTTTTAGTTCCTGATGATTCATCATCTTCTAAAGACAAGCTGATGTTTTCAACTGCTTTTAGGTCTTCATTGTATTTTTTATGCTTTGTTAAAACATCAGATGCAAATTCTTTTTTTTCTTCGCGCACTTCTCTGATTAACTTATCCTTGAGTTCTTTAGGCATTTGCTTAGGAAGGCTTTCAATGTCAAGCTTTTGTAGTTCTATATCTTGAATTCCGAAATCAGCAGCTTTCAACAACTTTAGGATTTTTTCTTTTTGAATCGGGTCTTTAGTTTGCTTCATTGTAAAACCCTTGTAATTAGATTCGTTTAATCCTGACAAGATTTTAAGTCGTTTGAACCAATCTAAAACATTAATTGCGGTATTTTCATTAAATTGAGCAGCTACAGAGATTAATAAAGCATTATCTCGAACAAGTCCTTCCTTGACAACGGTGTTGCCTTTGGTAAAACTTCGTTCGTGAGTATTAAAGTTGCTACCATCTCTGTAAAAGAGTTCAACTTCCTTTGTTTTGGGTTTGTGATAAAGCCACTCAGATACAATTCTATTAGTTGTGGCTTCAAAGCCATAACGATAAAGCACATTGCTGTGAATAAAAATGATTTCAAATTCAGATGGTGCATCTTCCGTCTGTGTACTGAGTTTAAAAGGTTCAACTTCGATAGTTTCACCTTTTTGACTTTCTTTTGAACTGTTTATTACAAAATATCGCATAAATGCAAATGCATCTATTAACTTGCTTTTTCCACTCGCGTTGGAACCATAAATAACTGCACTTTTGAGAAGTCTTAAAGAGCTCTCGTTGGTTACGATGTTTTCTTGCTCTCTGGTGACTTTATCATAGTTTGAAGCAATAAGGCTCAAAGTAGCTTTGTCCTTAAATGTCCTAAAGTTTTTAATTGAAAATTGTAAAAGCATAATACTTTATGTTTGTTTCTTGATTGATTAATGCAAAATTAGTCTTTATTTTTCAAATATATGTAAAATAAAAGTGTTTTTTGATTGCTTTAGCTCATAAAGCTTGTGTATTGTGTCGTCTTTGTCGTCAATAACTTGAATATTTGTGCAATAATCGTTCACCTATTTTCAACTTTATCTAAATAAGTTAGTCTTTGAGTGGGGATGAATTGACAATTAAACAGGTATATGAAAATTTCATTTGGACTATTATCTTTGTGAAACCTAAAGAAACTCAATCTAGACAATCAAGCCCCCTTTTTGGCTGCTTGGTTTCTAAGGGGGTTTCCAATGGGAAAATTAGAAGCTAAAGCCTTGTTTTATATAGAGTTGAATGGCGGGTTTGTTCGCCTCTCTCTCCGCTGAATACAGTTCGCAACTGTTCGAAAAGTGTGTAAGTCATTGATTTACACACTTTTTTTTGTTCTTTACTTTCCGAAAATGTTCGCGTTTGTACGCC
>JBEBDG010000223.1:0-4114 GCA_041157165.1 Bacteroidota bacterium | reverse complement strand
TCCCCTCAGGTACAGGAATACTACCGAAGACCTCGCGTAATGTATTTTCCTTTTTTTCTGAGTGCCAAGACATCTTGAATTATGAATTTTGAATTGTGAATTATGAATTGTGAATTGTGAAATTTCTTCAATTCTTAGATTCACTTTTTTTTTAGTTTCTCAAACATGAATTTAGGAATCAATTTTGTTAGTTCAAAATATTTTTTTAGGCATGCCTAAATTTTTAGAAATTTAGCCATGAAAGGAATACAGAAATTTAGTAATTTGCACAAAATTAATTCGCATGAATACATCCCTTGCTGAAGAGAATTATCTCAAAATCATCTATCGACTTTCAGAGGCGAATCCGAACGAAATTTCGACAAACTCTGTTTCGGAGATGACTCAAACCAAAGCAGCTTCGGTTTCAGATATGTTACGCAAATTATCTGAAAAAGGTTGGGTAAATTATCAAAAATACCAAGGCGTACGATTGACTGAGGAAGGACAAAGAATAGCTCTAAATATTGTTCGCAAACATCGTTTATGGGAGGTATTTTTAGTTGAAAAAATGCGATTCAATTGGGACGAGGTACATGAAATTGCTGAACAATTGGAACATATTGAATCGGATGAACTCATTAACAAATTAGATGCATTTTTAGGTTTTCCGAAGGTTGATCCACACGGTGACCCAATTCCAAACAAAGATGGTGTGTTACCAGATTTAGGTTACCAAGCCTTATCTGATTGTAAAGCAAATACTTCCTGTAAATTGATGGGAGTGGCTCAAGATTCGACTGTTTTTTTACAATTACTCACCAAATTAGAGTTGAATCTTGGATCAAAACTTCAAATTTTAGAAATTAATAATTTTGACCGTTCCATTTTACTTTCAATAGAGGGTAAACAACCCGTATTTATTAGTCACGAAGTGGCTAAAAACATTTTAATCAAAATTTAGGATAATAAATCCAAAACTTCATCTTCACTTAAAGCCCGCAAAATACTCTCATCTGAGGTAACTAATTCATTGGCTAAATCGAGCTTGCGTTGCTGAAGGGCTAATATTTTTTCTTCGACAGTTTGCTTACTGATAAACTTATAGGTAAATACGGTACGTTTTTGTCCTATTCGGTGTGCTCTATCAATAGCTTGTGCCTCAGCTGCAGGATTCCACCATGGATCTAATAAAAATACATAATCAGCAGCAGTTAGGTTCAAACCAACACCTCCTGCTTTTAATGAAATTAAAAAGACAGATTGCCCACCTTCTTTTTGGAAACTTTCAACTTGTCCTTTTCTATCGCCTGTTCCACCATCTAAATACGCATAGGAGATGCCCATGGCATCCAATTTTTTACGAATAATATTTAAATGTTGTACAAATTGACTAAAAATCAACACTTTATGATGCTGTTCTAATATAGTTTCTAATTTTTCCATTACAGCTTCCATCTTACCTGAATCACCTTCATAATTTTCATCTACCAACAATGGATGATTCGCTAATTGTCGTAATTTGGTTAAACCTTGTAAAACTGAAAAACGAGATTTTTGTAAGCCTTCGTCTTTGATTTGTTTTAATAAAGCATCTCTGTAAAACGATTTCGTTTTATCATATAATTTCTCTTGCTCATCAGACATGGCGCAATAAGTAACAGACTCCATTTTCTCAGGTAAATCTGCTGCTACTTGCCTTTTTTCCCGTCGTAATAAATAGGGCTTAATAAGATAATATAATCGTTTTTTCTTCTCAATATCAGCTTTTTTCTCAATTGGTACTTGAAAATGATCCTTAAAATAGCGTTGAGTACCTAACAAACCGGCGTTAACAAAATTCATTTGTGACCAAAGGTCAAGCGTGGAATTTTCCAGTGGTGTACCCGTCATAACCAGACGATACTTAGCATTTAATTTTTGAACCGCTTTTGTAATATTGGCTAAAGGATTTTTAATTGCCTGCGACTCATCTAAAATTACATAGGCAAATTGCTGTTTTTCAAACCAATCTATATCTGAACGGACCATACCAAAAGAGCATAAAACCAAATCAACCTTTGTAATTTGGCTTTGCAATTTTTCTCTTTGGTTTCCACTATAAACCATTACACGCAATTGAGGAGTAAACTTTTTAGCTTCCATTTCCCAATTGTAAAGCAAAGATGTGGGCATAACTAGTAAACTTGGCAAAGTCTCCCCTGCTTCCTTGAGACTTTGAAGTAAACAAAGTGTTTGAACTGTTTTACCCAATCCCATGTCATCTGCTAAGCACGCTCCCAAACCGGCCGATTGTCTTGTACGCATCCAACGATACCCTTCCAATTGATAAGGCCTTAAAGTCCCTTTAAAGTTTTTAGGAACAGGGTATTCCTTAGTCATTAACGTTAAATCTTGAATCGTTTTTTGTCGAAGCGCCGTTTTGATTAAGTCTTGGTTTTCCCATTCCTGGACTAACTGGAAATGTTGCTTTTTCAAATAGATACCGTCGTCTCCAGGCCTCGTTTCAGAGAAATAAAATAGGTCTTGGTAATCATGGAACCAATTATCTGGAATCATTGCAATTGATCCATCAGGCAAATGAAATTCATGTTTCTTAGCTAAAATCAGCTGCCTGATTTTCAAAAACGGAATTTGAAACTCTCCGAAAGAGATAATGGCTTGGACATCAAACCAATCTAATTTTTCACCAATTCTGATTTTAATTTCTGGTTTACCCAAAAAGTACCGTGGTGCTTGACCATCTCCTTTAAATTGCAGCGTAAAACCTGCTTGGTCTATCGCTTGCTTATTAATAGTTAACCATTGTACTGCTTCACCTCTAGAAATGACGGCACGGCCATCCAATTCCATTGGAAGTCCTAAATTTTTTAAAGCTGAAAAAGCTCTCTTTTCTTTAGAGAGCGACCTCATAATCTTTTGAAAGGAATAGGAATCACCCTTTTTCTCAAATAACACATTGGCTTCAGCTCCTAGATTGTCCCATGGGAATCGATTATTTCCATATTGAAAGGACAAAACAAATTGCCAACGATCAGCAGCCTCCAATGCCGTTGCACTTTTTTTGCCCGGCTTTGATTCATCAGCATCCTCAATCTTTGGACCTAATGGACCATACGACAATAAATATTGGCAATTTTTTTCTGAATTGATGATTTCAAATCCTTTGGCATGCACAGGATAACGTGCAACCATACTTTTAACAAACTTTTTGAAATAGTCTTCTTCCATGTTTTTAGGAATAACGACAAATTTTTTATTCAAAAAGGCCTTTAATTTTTTACCTTCTAGGGCTGGTTTAAAATGATATAATTTCTGATTCAACAACATCCATGCTGGCTCATCGCAAAGAATCATAGCATCTTTGTATTGAAACTCTAGTTTGACACCTTGGTGCTTTAAAGAAGGAAAATAATGCGTATTTTCTTCATTTCGCATAAAATGAAATAACACCTCCACTGGTTCAGCTTGAATTTGAACCGCCTGTCGCATTGGATTGCCATCATTCCCCATGATGAACAATGTTTTATCAGGACAGATTAAATCGAAGATTTGAGCACGCTTCTTTTCAACTAATTGCAATATCACCTCGCAAAGGTCTTTTTCTCCTTTTTCTGGATCAAAAGTCTTAAGGAAAAACTCCTCCTGAGGTCTTTTCTTTTGCGTATTGTATTTCTCATAAATCATTGATGGCTTAATCGCCTCAATCAATGTAACTGCCGAACGGTCACGATCATCTAATTGATGCTCAAATTCATTAAAATTACGAGATGTGAGTGTTTGATACTCCCAGGTTAATTGGCCTTTTTCATTTAGTTGCACCACAAAAACATCGAACAAAAAGCCAAGGCATTCGTGTGAGAGAATTGAATAAACAACTTGAAAAGGTTTACTTGGGGTAATTTTCATGCTAAAAATGCCCAATCAAATGGGCATAATATGTCAAACTTTCAAAAATACAAGAAAAAATTGAAAATAAAATCATTTTCTATTGCTTTTTCAAAAGCAAAGAGACCCAATTATTTTTCTCCAAGAAGTTAATTTGATGAATTCCGAAAGATGCAGCTTTCTTTGTAAGGCTTGGAACATCTTGAAGGTAAAATCCACTCAATAACAAATATCCACCTGAATGCAA
>JBEBDG010000222.1:0-4116 GCA_041157165.1 Bacteroidota bacterium | reverse complement strand
CAAATTCAATTCCTTGTTTTTGCAATGAGTACAATGCATGCATGATCCAATAATCTTTCTCAACCAATGTAATGTCTATACCTTTTTGGTTAGATACAATGGAGATAAGCTCTTTGAATTCAGGATCGTTATGTATGAAATCAAGCATGCTGGAATACGGTTCGAACGATTGATTTTAATTTACGTTTTGTTTTACCATTTCCATAGAGCTGAGTTGCTTTCATTAAAGCATCAGCATTAAAGCTGTCAATGTTATTAGGTAATTTATCCAAAGTTTGCGATTGGTCTTCCGCAAGATCTTCAATATTATTTAATAAATCAACAAGTAGGTATTCTCGTGTGATATTCTTGGGAAACGACGACTTCAACTTGAATTCAAATGTCTTACCGTTGAGTTGAAATTCACCTTTTCGTTTATGGTTATATACCCAAGTTGTGTTGTATAGCTGCGTGAGGCCAAGTCCGAGTGAATTGAATATATTTGGGGACACCAAAAGAAAGTCATCGTCTTTTAAAAAACGTTCTACTAATTGACGATCATCGGGCGGGACAATACCAAATTTTGATTGCTTTGGTGCGTAATACAGGCCTTGGTTCAATTTTATCAATGTTCCGTCTTTGGTGAGCGACGCCAAATGCCTATCTATGGCCGTGGAGTAATATTCCAGGTCAGAACGGCGATATACTTCACCCTGCTTGATATGTTGACGGAGTAAATCCATTTCTTTGATACAAAAGTAAAGGTGTTTTTTTAAATGCATGCAAAAAATGGTAAAATTCATGCAAATGGAAAAATTATTCAGCCAAAGAAATTGTTTATGTGTCATGTATTGCCCGAAGATACAGATTTGCAATGTCCACCATTTGTACCTCCAAAGATTCTTGGATTTACGGTTTCAGTACAACTGGTAATAGAAAAACAGAACTTAAACCTTGGACTAAACTGGCATAGAAGTAATGAATCCATCTTTTTGCCAATCTACTACTATGTGCCTTTTTAAACTTCGAGCACTTTTGCTATTATGATTTCCAAATCTGTCGAACCTTCAACAGGAAAAGCACAAGCCAACCATTCTTCTCTTGTCATTTCATCAAAAATATTAAAATTATTTTTCGCCTTAAAGTTGATGTGTAATCCCTGAATAATATGTGTTTTTATATCTTCTTTTATGTCGGAGTAATCCTCTATTTGAAAATCTATGGGCAATATATTTGCGTTAGTTATTAAGCGTTGGATTGCATCTCTTGAATAATAATTTTCAATTTCTCGTTTACGTAAAATGCAGAAATCGCCACCGAGTTCTTGTACTTTGTCAATTAGTAGTTGCTTGTTCGCTAATTTTGAATCATAGTCGGCTGCACCTTTGTCAGAGTCTAGTATAAAAACAAACTTCCTATTTATTTTTCTGCATAATTCTGCATTTACGAAAAAATCAACTTGATCACCACCACAAGGAATTATCAAAATGTCGTCAGGTAAACTGCCATTAATTTTTTGAAAAGCTTTCCCCCAAAATTTCACATCGCCACTACCTTCTACAAATACAGCTTTTCTATAATTGTCATTAAGTAAATTGTAATTGGGTCTAATGCCTAATTCTTTTACAACTACATCTAATATGTCGGCTTCATTTTCGTAATTGAAATAATTTGATATTTCATTTTCTTTTTTGACAACAACTATATTTGAGTTTTTTGTCGCACCTGCGAAAACAGGGGAATGGGTAGTAATAAAAAATTGACTGTTTTCGGAAAGTGTGATAATTGAATCTAATAAGTCGTTTTGCAATTCTGGATGCAAAAATGTTTCAGGTTCTTCAATTCCAAATATTTGATATTTTTTGGTGGCTTTTTGAGCCAAATATTCAAAGTATGCGACCATTAAAAGTCTTTTAAATCCTGTGCCCTTGTTTGATATTGGAATATCAAATGTATCTGTGGTAAATTTGAGTGATAGGTCAAATTTTACTAAGTTTCCCCAATTGCAAGCAATGGATGGTTTGATTGTTTCTAAATTGGGAACGTTTCTTTTCATTAATTCAGTAATAACACTGAATTCTGTTTCTAAATCGGTTTGAATATTTGTTTCTATTTGATTTGTCAAAGCAGTGATATTTTGTAGTGATTGAGTTGCAATGGGTTTGAACTGAGTCTGAAATGCTGTTGAACCAACGTTTAAATCTTGTTCAGCATCAAAAAGAGAGTAATCAGGCATTTCAAAGAATTCATATTGTTTCTTTAAATTTTTTAAATAATCGTCTCCAGTATATTCTTTCTCTACCCTTCCCAAATCTTGTGTACTTGCGTCAATTAATTCAATTTTTGAAATGTTTGTCACTCCACGACCAGAACGAGAGTGTTCAATATTCAATGAACTCAGATATCCATTTATTTCATTTTCCTTAATTCCCCAACAATTTGAATATTGTTCACTATTTATGTCATTACAAGAGTAGAATAGTTCTTTAATTAATTTACCTGCACTAGAAAAAGTAAATACCTTTTTTAGCTTTATTTTCCCTTCTGAGTCTAGTGCTAATGAATTGATTGTTTCACTTGTTTCAAAACGGATGACAATTTCAGTTTTTTCATTTTCAGCAATTCCTTTGAATACGTCATGTGAAGTGAATTTGTCATTAAAAAAAGCATCGAGTGCTTTAAGAATAGTAGATTTCCCAGAATCATTTTTTCCGACAAAGGAATTAATTTCGCCTGTTTTGAGGTTCTGTAACGATTTTATTCCTCTGAAATTCGTGATTGATATGTCGTAAATTTTCATTGTAAGTTTTAGGGTGTCGCAAAAAAAAATGGCGCTTCACGGTATCAGGATTTGCTTTGATGGGCTTTTATAGCTGAGAATTGTTTGCCAGCACCACTTGAAATAATTGGCTTAATTGTTTCTATTCGCGCTGTCCGCCCGCTACCACAAACCAGTGTTATAGGCTAGTTTTATATTAAT
This sequence comes from Bacteroidota bacterium, assembly GCA_041157165.1. GTDB lineage: Bacteria > Bacteroidota > Bacteroidia > Cytophagales > Spirosomataceae > Sandaracinomonas. The sequence goes on along the minus strand of JBEBDG010000222.1, from coordinate 1,157 downwards.
CCTTTGTCTTGCATCCATTTCTCTAATTGGTCGGGAAGTGTCTTCTCAATATTTTGTGGGTCAAATGGCTTGTATAATTTCCCCATTAAGTCAGTCGGCAGGTTATTAAGTGTCTGGTCTTTTAGCAAGCAGACTTTTTTTCTGAGTCCCATCATATAACCAACTTCAATAGATACATTGGGGTTGAAATTGTCTTCTAAAATTCTTTCAAATACACCGATACCAAAGTCACAACAGTGCATATAAGTTTTGATGTTTGCAAATAGGTCATCTGCATACTCCTTGTCATCTGCTCTTAATCCAACTATGTCATGTTTTAATAACGTGTCTTTAATAGTTGAATTAATTTTGTCGTGTGCAGCAGTCTTAGAGAATTGCATAATGATAAAAGCTGTTTTTTTTCCCTTGTATTCTGCATGAAAAGCTTCAATTTCTTTTGCAATTTCAGGAATTGTGATTGCGTCATCAGATATTTTTTCAATTTTTTGTTTCATTGCTTCTAAAATTGCTTTCAAATATTGGTCGGCAAGTTCGTCTATCTTTTCGTCTGGTATGTTTGAAACAGTTGTTATAGGAATTGAAATTGCCCAATGGACTTCACCAACTTCAATTCTTATTTGGTGGATTAATTGGTCTGTTGATATTTTACCGAAGCTTGATAAATTTCTATAATTAATTATATTACCACCTGCCTTGTCAACAAATACGAAATGAAAGCTTGATATGTCCTTGGCAATGAACAAAAAGTTCATTTTAAAAATGGAAAGTTGACTTGCTGGTATCTGAAATATTCGACCCAGCTTTGCAACTTTCTCGCCATATTTCTTGATGAATTTATTACATTCTGTCTGTTCGCTGTTGGTAAGGTCTCCGCTTGTTGAAGCCATTCCGCCGCTCATGATAAATTCTATTGCTGACATATTTTTCTATTTAGTTGTTCTAATTAAGTGTAATCCTATCTTGCATCTATGCCTACCTCATCACTTGTTAAACGGTAGTCCTGCATTTGAGGAAATGTGCTGTGACAATAATAAAGAATAACACCCCAAATAAATGGCAATAAACATACCTATTTAGGGTAAAGTTGTTGAATGGTGGATTGTTTGATTAAATGGTGATCTACCAGTCCTCGCCGGCTTCTTCAATTTGGGCTAAGC
>JBEBDG010000221.1:0-4146 GCA_041157165.1 Bacteroidota bacterium | reverse complement strand
ACAAACCAGGCATAGACTACCGGCCAAATGTAAAATTTGCCTACAATAACACAAACTACCTATTACTCGCCTACATTGTTGAAAAGCTTTCAGGACAAAATTTTCGTCAATACGTAAAGGAAAACATTTTTACTCCCGCAGAAATGAATGAATCATTTGTGTATGATCCAGCTCACCCTGAACAATTAAAAAATGCAGCTATTGGATACCTCCCTCGGAGAGGAGCCCCTGCTATAGCAGCATTTGACCACCTAGATGGCGTTACCGGGGATAAAGGAATTTATTCTACAGTTGAAGATATGCATAAATGGGATATGGCACTTAACCAAGAGAAACTCATTCGCCTCATTACACTTGAAGAGGCCTTTACCCCTCAACACACCGAACCAAAAGTATTACCTAAAAACTATGGTTTTGGTTGGAGATTAACTCAATTGGAAAATGGTGAATGGCTAACTTATCACACAGGTTGGTGGCATGGATTCAAAAATTATTATTTACATAATGCAAAGGATAATTCTGCCATCATTATTTTAGGAAATATGGCCGGACATAGCTTATCAAAAGTTAACGTGGTACAATCCATTTTATACCCAGAAAAAGCTTCTATTTTTATGAAAGGAGAACCTCTTCCATTAGAATTTACCAATGGGGGAAATTAATATACATAGTATGAAAATAAAATTCATTGCATTGATAATTACTTTTGCCCTGTTTTCATTTGGGAAAAGTTTTGGCCAATCAGAGGATAAAGCCATTCAATCAACTTTAACAAACTATTTAGAAGGCGTGGTTCAAGGCGATACTTCAAAATTAAACAAAGCCTTTCATCCAACAGCTGTATTAAAAACCTTTAACACAAATACTGGGAAAATTCAGGATTTTGCTGTTAAAGTTTTTATTGCGAAAACACCTGCTGGTGGAGTAGAAGCAAATCCAAAAATAATCTCTTACTCATATGCTGGGATATCTGCAGTAGCCACAGTTGAATTAGCTTTTGAAGATTTTAAATACATTGATCAACTGAGCCTCTTGAAAATCAATGATTCTTGGAAAATAGTTGCACGTGTTTATTCAAGAGTAGATATAGGAACCGAAACAAAAGGAAGCGCTTCCGCTTCCTCAAAATCTTCTTCCAATTTACCTATTTCAAAACCTGCAGCAAAGAAACCAAGCAATGCAAATGTAAAACCTAAAAAAGATGATGGCTGGTAATTACCAGTTAATGGGCCCTTTACCTAAATACTTTTCAACAATTGGTTCATAATAAGGGCGCAATTCATCGTAGTTTGGAACGACAGGCGATTTGGTATATAAATCATATTGATTAAAATCTTTAATCAATTCTAAATACTTCTCATCTGTTTTATTCATAAACTGGCGATATGAACCACCAGTATGCCATGGATAAAAAGAATGATAACGAATCATCACCATGCCCTCTGCCGGAATTTGATTTTCTTTATGATTTTTCAATACTTGGTATAAATATTCATCATGGCCCCAAGCCAGTTGTAAATTATCTAAACCACATCCTTCTTCATATACACCTAAATCAGTATTATAACGAGAATCTTGCATATCTGGATTCAATTGATTGAATTCAGGATAAACGCATGTATCCGGCAATTTACAACCAACCACAAATACATCACCCACTAAACCCCATTGTTCTGCCTGGCTGGTACCGTCTTCATCAGAACCAAACAAATACATGGCTTTGCCTAAATCATGAATCAAACCACATAATTGCATCCAATCTGGCCTACCTTCTTTACGCATTCCTTCAGATGTCTGCAACAAATGTATAATATTTGGAAGGTTTAAATCAGGATCACTCACATCTACCAAACTATTCAACTTTTCCATCATGTCCCAAAGATCCATAGGACGTTGAAATGTTAAATACTTCTTTTTCATTAGTTGAACATATTCGTAAGTTTGGCGTGAACGCATTTTACGATAATGTTCTTTTACGGCAGCAGTAATATCTCCTTGCTCGTAATTACGAAATTCAGATTTTTCTTTGGCTAAAGTTTCCATGAATGAAAGATTTTGAACAAAATTAGAACTTTATCCTAATTTTCAAATAAAGCAATTCAAATGTTTTACTTATTGATGACCAAAATCAGAAAAAGAGAAGATAGAAACAACAAACCTCCTAGTACAAAAAACAATAAAGGATTCATGGTAGGTGCTGCATCGACTGTCAAAGTAGATTCATTTGGATTATCATTCAAATAACGAACTGGTACTTCCTTTCCAACGATATTGTCTGCAGTAAATCCTTTGTCGGCTTCTTTCTTAAATTCATGACCATTTACTAAATACGAAACAATGGGGAAATAGGTAGGAAATTTACCCATATGATCGTCTCTTGAATAACGTTTTGAAACCTCTGTGATTTTACCTATTGTAATATTAGAGTGAGAAATCCAATACCTTCTTTGAGAGTATAAAATAACACCAATTGCAAGCAAGACTAAAGATATTCCAATAAAGAAGGAACTGAACATCTGAAACGAACCTTGAAATTCGCCAGTTGGTCTTCCTGCAATTAATAAAACACCATATATATTCATGTTGCAACACTATTTGATGCGAAAAAACATTTATTTTTTTTCATTTCAAAATTTTTTAAAGACCCTGAAAATCAGTGCTTAAGTTTAATTTTTTATCTTTTTTTACATATTTTTTGTCAAAACAATAAAAACGAGTTTTCATTATTCCTCTTTTTTGAAAAAAAATTAAAATTTGAACAATTTGAGGTTTAAATAGAATTATTTTATCATTTTAAAAAATTTCTAAAAAATTAAAAAAAAATTAATTTTTTGTACTTTAGCAATCAAACTAAACCATTTTATGAAGAATTCGACTAAAATTCAATTAATGTTCATGATGTTTCTTATGTTCTTTACCTGGGGTTCTTGGTATGGACAAATGAGTAAATATTTATTAGATACCTTACACGCCACTGGGGATCAAGTTGGTATGGCATACACCACCTTTTCAATTGCCTCTATTGCAGCTCCATTTTTTATTGGCTTAATCGCAGATCGTTTTTTTGCCGCTCAAAAGGTTATGGGTTTTTTGAATATCTTAGGAGCTGTGATATTATACTTTCTAGTTCAAAATACATCAGCCGACCATTTCTTTTGGTATATAATGGCATATACATTGACGTTTGCACCGAATTTATCTCTATCAAATTCGATTGCAATGAACCAAATGCAAAATCCAGAAAAGGAATTCCCTAGTATTCGAGTTACGGGAACTATTGCTTGGATCGTAGTCACCAACATTATTGGATTTTATGGGATTGGAGGAGAAGTAACTATTTTCAAATTATCAATGTTTACTTCTTTATTTCTAGGGATTTTCGCCTTTTTCTTACCTAATACTCCACCTAAAGCAGATGTAAATGCAAGTATTGGTCAAATAATTGGTCTTGACGCCTTGTCTCTTTTTAAAAGTAAATCTTTCGTAATCTTTTTTATTTCTTCTATACTCATTTGTATACCCTTGTCATTTTACTATGCACTTGCCAACCCATCTCTTTCTGAATCTCATATGAGCAATGTGGAAAACAAAATGTCGCTGGGACAGGTATCTGAAGTAGTTTTCATGTTATTAATTCCACTAGCATTTACTCGTTTAGGTGTTAAAAAAATGCTTTTAGTTGGATTAATCGCATGGATTATCCGATTCATTTGTTTTGGATATGGAGATGGAATCAGTTCGGAATGGATTTTATTTTTAGGTATTATTTTACATGGTGTTTGCTATGACTTTTTCTTCGTAACCGGACAAATTTATACCGACCAAAAAGCTGGTGAAAAAATAAAAAATTCAGCTCAAGGACTCATTACATTTGCAACCTACGGAATTGGTATGGGAATTGGCTCCAAAATTTCTGGTATTGTACTTGATAATTACACAAATAATGGACTTCATGATTGGCAATCTGTTTGGATGGTACCTGCAGGAATTGCTTTTGTAGTTTTGTTGTTGTTCTTAGTATTTTTAAGGAGGAAAAAATAGTTGAAAATGGAAAGTGAAAATTGGAGAATAAACAAGATACCTTTCAACTATTAACTTTCAACTACAATAAAATGGCTAAACAACAAACGATCTGGATTACAGGTG
>JBEBDG010000220.1:0-4153 GCA_041157165.1 Bacteroidota bacterium | reverse complement strand
ATTTCCTGATCTTTTTGACCTAATAATCGCACATAAAAGGCTAATTTCTTTTTCAATTCGGTGATATCAACACCTTCAGACCCATCTTGTAATTTTTTACGGTCTTTTTCGATTTCAATTTTAGCTGATTCCAATTCATTCACCTTCCCGCCTAATTTTTTTATTTCAATCATGCGAATATTTAATTGATTGGCAATGGAATCCAATTGATGTTCGGCAGTATTAACAAATTTTTCCTCTGCAGTGGTCAAAAAACCAAGCGAAATATTAAATCGCTCAGCTACATAAAGCCCGAAGAATATCAAGGCCAAAATAGCTAATAAAACGGTCGTTTTCTGATTTTTATTTACAGGAGAATCCATTAAAGAACGTATAAATCATTTTTTTATTGGAAGGAATCAAAAATAATAAAATAATTTTACAATGCTTACTTTTGTAAAAAAATTTGATATGCCTACATCCATTTCACATAATATTCAGGAATTATTGAAAGAACTACATTCTTTCAATAGCCAATTAATCGTTGTAACCAAAACGAGAGGAATTCCTGATTTATTGTTGACTTATGAAGCAGGCATAAAAGATTTTGGAGAAAACAGGGTGCAAGAAATGGTAGAAAAGCATGACGTTCTGCCAAAAGATATCAAATGGCATCAAATTGGACACCTCCAAACAAATAAAGTAAAATACATTGTACCATTTGTACACCTAATCCACTCGGTGGATTCCTTTAAACTTTTAAAGGAAATCAATAAAGAAGCAAGTAAAAATAATCGAATAATCTCTTGTTTGTTACAGATATACATAGCTCAAGAGGACTCAAAATTCGGACTTGATGAATCCGAATTAATGGAAATTTTAAATTCTGAAGAATTACAGACACTCAAAAACATACAAATTGTTGGCTTGATGGGAATGGCAAGCTTTACTGAAGATGAAAATCAAATTAGAGCAGAATTCAGGAATCTGAATTCTCTTTTTAACCATTTAAAATCGAATAAAATTGGCATTTCCCATGGAAACGTTGTTTGGAATGAACTTTCCATGGGTATGTCGGGCGATTATTTAATTGCGGCAGAAGAAGGATCCACGATGGTCAGAGTGGGTTCGGCTATTTTTGGACCTAGAAAATAACTACCTATTGATTGATAAAATTTCAAATTCCATTTTACCAGCTGGAGCCTGAATTTCAGCCAAATCGCCTACCTTTTTTCCCAACAAACCTTTACCAAAAGGCGAGGATACCGAAATTTTCCCTGTCTTTAAATCTGCTTCCTCTTCGGAAACGATTGTATAAGAAACGGTTGCACCGTTTTTTAAATTTTTAATTTGAACTATGGAATAAATAGAGACTTTGGATAAGTCAATGGTTGATTCATCCAATATTCGGGCATTTGCTACTACCTCTTCTAATTTCGATATTTTTAATTCCAACAAACCCTGCGCATCTTTTGCGGCATCATATTCTGCATTTTCACTTAAATCTCCTTTATCTCTTGCTTCTGCAATTTGCTTGGCCATGTCTGCTCTACCCTGAATTTTCAAGTGGTGTAATTCAGCCTTTAACTTTTCCAATGCCTCTGCTGTATAATACTGTAACTTTGCCATATGTTGTAATATTTAGGGTTAATCAATCTAATTAAAAACAAAATAGAACGGCCACCGACCGTTCTACCCAATTTATTTGTAGTTTTGTTTCGGATTCGGTGTTAATCAAAATGAATATGCATCAATAGGATGTTGTATTTCATAAGGCAAAGGTAAAAAAAATCCCTTTAGAATTCCAACACATTTCTAAAACGACAATTATAAATCTGCATGCGAATTATTTTTTTAGGTACACCCGACTTTGCTGTGGCAAGTTTAGAAGCACTTTTAAAAGCAAAAAAAGACGTTGTTGCAGTAGTAACTGCCCCAGATAAACCTTCTGGAAGAGGTCAACAATTACAATCATCGGCTGTAAAAATTTGTGCTCTTAAACACCAATTACCCATTTTACAACCTACCAATTTAAAAGACCCTCAATTTTTAAAAGACCTTAAAGATTTCAAAGCTGATTTACAAATAGTGGTTGCTTTCCGGATGTTACCAGAACTTGTTTGGAATATGCCACCTTTGGGGACTTTTAATTTGCATGGATCACTCTTACCTCATTACCGAGGTGCCGCACCAATCCATTGGGCGGTTATTAATGGAGAAAAAGAGACGGGTGTTTCTACTTTTTTCTTAAAACATGAAATTGATACTGGCGATTTACTGTTTCAGGAAAAAACACCAATAGATGATTCGGAAACAACCGGAGATGTATATGAGCGATTAATGCATATTGGAGCAGAATTAGTGGTAAAAACAGTCGAATCAATTGAAAAAAATGATTATCGACCAATTCCACAAATCAATTCAGGTGATTTAAAAAATGCCCCTAAATTGACCAAAGAAACTGGAAAGATTGATTGGACAAAACCTGGGCAGCAGATTTACAACCTTATCAGAGGATTAAATCCTTATCCTGGAGCCTATACTACTTTCCAAAATAAAATTTTTAAAATACAGAAAGCTAAATTCATTCCAACCGTTTCTGAAAACTACGAAATGAATTTATTTAGGACTGATGGCAAAACCTATTTACACTTTAAGGTAAAAGATGGAGAAATTGCCATATTGGAATGGCAAATGGAGGGCAAGAAAAAAATGAAAATAGATGAATTCTTGCGAGGATATGTTTTTAATCCGGCAATAAAAGGGTAAATTTGCAGGCAAATTAAACACTTAATACAAAAATGTCATTATTAGCACAAAGAATTCAAGCCTTAGAAGAATCCTCAACTCTTGGAATGACCAAAAAAGCACGTGAACTAGCTGCCCAAGGTCATAAAGTGATCAGTCTTTCAGTTGGAGAGCCGGATTTCAAAACGCCAACCCACATCTGTGATGCTGCCAAAAAAGCCATAGATGATGGATTTCACGGATATTCTCCCGTAGCAGGTTATCCTGATTTACGTTTGGCGATTGCTAATAAACTTAAAAGAGATAACAATTTGGAATGGGCTTCTGAGAACATTGTAGTATCTACAGGTGCTAAACATTCCTTAGCCAATGCCATTGCAGCTTTAATTGATCCAGGAGATGAAGTTATTATTTTTTCACCTTATTGGGTATCCTATTCAGAGATGGTAAAATTAGCTGAAGGAACTTCTGTTATCGTCCAAGGGGCATTTGAAAACAATTTCAAAGTTACAGCAGAACAGTTTGAAGCGGCAATAACTCCAAAAACCAAAATGGTGATGTTTGCCTCCCCAAATAATCCTACAGGTTCTGTTTATACAGAGTCTGAGCTTAGAGATATTGCCAAAGTAGTTGCAAAACACGAACGTATTTTTGTTTTGGCTGATGAAATTTATGAATACATTAATTTCACCCCGGGTGGTCATTTTTCAATTGGATCCATCCCTGAAATCAAAGACCGTGTGATTACGGTTAATGGAGTTGCCAAAGGTCATGCCATGACTGGCTGGAGAATTGGTTTTGTGGCATGTGCAAAATGGATTGCAGATGGAATAGAAAAATTACAAGGTCAAGTTACTTCCGGGACCAATTCTATTGCCCAGAAAGCTGCTGTTGCAGCATTTAATGGCTCATTAGAACATGCTGTTCAAATGAAAGAAGCCTATGATAGAAGAAGAAAATTAGTAGTTGGCAAATTAAGAGAAATACCAGGATTCAAAGTAAATATGCCCGATGGTGCTTTTTATGCCTTCCCAGACATCTCCTTTTATTTCGGAAAATCGGATGGAAAAACAACAATAAATGATTCAGATGATTTTTGTACCTGGTTATTGCAAGAAGCCTTTGTTGCCACAGTAGCAGGATCAGGTTTTGGTGCACCCAATTGTATGCGCATCTCCACAGCTGCTGCTGATGAACAATTAGAGGAAGCCTGTGCACGAATTACCGAAGCTGTTTCTAAGTTGAAATAAAGAGTGATGGTGGCTTCAAGAGCATCAGCTATTGAAAAATAGAAAAAATACCTTAGATTACTGTCTAGGGTATTTTTTTTAAGAATTATAAAGTCTATTTTTAGGCATGGAAATAATTGCAGTATTCATTTTTGCAATTGGCTATTTAGCCATTGCCTTTGAACACCCTCTTAATT
>JBEBDG010000219.1:0-4153 GCA_041157165.1 Bacteroidota bacterium | reverse complement strand
AGTGCACCGCTTATATCTCATACGGCTTACTCGCATAATACAATTCATACCAATCTTGGTGCTCCAAATTGATCTGAAAGGAGTTAACAATGTTTTTGATGCGATTTTCCTCTAAGGTACCAATGAGTGGGAGGGCACCTAATTTGATAATCCAAGCAACGGCAATGGATTCTAAATTGCTATCATATTTTTTTGCGATTTCTATCAGTTTTTTGCGTACACGAATGGCATTTTCATCGGTACCGCTTTCAATTTGTCCGCCGGCTAAAGGTGAAACAGCTAAAGGGCGCATATACTTTTGCTTGATATAATCTAAAGTCCCGTTTTCTAAAGAAGCAGTATTTAATAAACTTAAATCAATGTGATTGGAAACAATTGGAGATTCTAAATACGAGGCCAATAATTGATGTTGATGTACCGAAAATCCAGAAATACCAATGTTTTTTATTTTTCCTGAAGATTTTAATTTTTGCAGTGCAAGTGCTGTTGCCTCAAGATCAGCCAATGGATCTAAATGATCTAAAAGATAGACATCCAAATAATCTGTTTGAAGATTTTTTAAAGAATTTTCAACGGATTGTGTGATGTGCTTTGCTGAAGAATTGTAGTGTTGTATACGAAAATCTGGTCGACTTTCGCAAGGAACATTGACACCTGATTTTGAAAAAAGTACTATTTCTGAACGTTTGATGGAACTTTTTGATAAAATATTTCCAAATAATTTTTCAGAAGAATATTCACCATAACGATCTGCATGATCAAAAGTTGTAATACCTAAATCAAGACATAGATTGATGGTTTTCTCCATCATTTCTGCGCTTTCCTTCTTTTCTTTTCCCCATCTCCAAAAGCCATAGATGGCTGGAGATACTTTTGGCCCGGCGTCACTTAGGTAAATTTTTTTCATGTTCTTAAGCAATTATAATGTTGGTAGCCGCACGCAGGTCGTCTACTAAATGGGTAGCATTGGTGTGGGTGCCCTCAGGTGCAAGACGGATGGTTTTTAATCCTGCGCGCGTACCTGCCGTAATGTCTCTTTCATGATCTCCTACCATCCATGATTGAGACATGTCAACATCATATTTGGCAGCAGCTTTTTCAATCAAGAGAGAGCCCGGTTTCCGCGTCAAAGAAGCGGAATCAAATTTTTCGTGATAAGGACAAAAATATAAATCATCCAGCATTCCACCACTTGCCTCTTGCAAAGCGTTGTGAATTAGCCAAACATCTTCTCGTTTGTAGATACCTTTGGCAATTCCACTTTGATTGGTTATAACGATGAGTAAATATCCTGCAGCTTTTAAAGCTTGTAAAGATTCTACTACGCCATCAGGAATTATAAATTCTTCCATTCGGTAAACATAATCTACCCGATCAACGTTTAAAACCCCGTCTCTATCCAAAAATACGCACTTTTTACTCATTATTCAAACAAACGATTCCAAGGAATGCGGCTTAATACTAAGATTAAGGCAAGTCCGTTCAGCAACCAAGCATTTTTGTGTTTTTGTGCATCAGGAATCGCTTTTTTATTTTTTGAATTGGCTACTGTAGCCAAAATAACAGCTAATATATTTACAGTAATATGTTCTACGGCGATCAATCGAGTTGCTGGATCTTTCATGGCAGCCCCAAAATCAGCGAAGGCCGCTTGGGTAATCGGACTTAAAAAAAAGTATAAAACTAAACCGATTAACAATTGTGTATGCAAGGAAATCATGAAAAATAAGCCATTTTTTCTATCTTTTTCAGTAAAAGAAGCTCCTGAAGAACCTCCTCTTATTCCATTGATTACCGCCAAAAGGCCTAAAATTAAAACTACCCAGCGCAGGTAGGAGTGTAAAGTTAAGAAGAAAGTGTACATAGATTTATGTGTTATAATTTATGGGTTGATGCAAAGATAAGAGGAAGAATTGAAGAAACGATGAATCGAAGATGCTAATTAATTTACGTGATTCGAGTGATGACAATGATTAAAGCGATTTAGTATTCCCACTTTAGTCCCTTAGTTTCTTTAGTATCTTAGTTTCATATTTCGTATTTTTGGGTTTATATTTATTCTATGGAAGAGCAAACCAAGTTAAGTGCAGTCATCAATGCCCGTTGTCCGCAATGCAGAGAGGGCCGTTTGTTCAAGTTTAAATTTTGGAATGTTTTGAAATTTAGTCAAATGAATGACCATTGTCCGGTTTGTCAATTAAGATATGAAGTAGAACCAGGCTTCTGGTTTGGTGCCATGTATGTTTCCTATGCACTTACTGTTGGAATCATGGTGGTTGGGGGTTTTGTCATCTATAATTTTTTTGGGGACCCAGGGGCTTTAGGCTATGTTGTGCCAATTACCTTAATCTCTTTGCTGGCAGTTCCTTTTAATTTTCGAATTGCCCGGACTGTTTTTATACATTTATTTTCGGGAGTAGATTACAAGCCTGAAACAGGGTCAAAGAAGGATTGAAGATGAAAATTCTTGACTGGTATATTCTTAAAAAATTTCTAAAAACGTATGTTTTTGCAGTGATGATTATTGTATTGATCATCATGGTGATTGATTATACCGAAAAGATTGATGATTTTATTCGAAAGGAAGCTCCAATTAGAGAAATATTATTTGATTATTATCTAAATTTTATTCCATATTGGGCCAATTACATCAGTCCACTGATGGTTTTTATTGCTACCGTATTTTTTACTGCTAATTTGGCAGCAAAAACAGAAATAATTGCCATATTAAGTTCTGGGGTAAGTTTTTTGCGTTTGATGAGGCCCTATTTAATTGGCTCTAGTTTAATTGCGATTGGAACCTTTGTGATGGTTGGGTGGCTTGTGCCAAATGCCAATAAAATTCGAGTTCCTTTTGAGCATAAATACATCAATGGAATCTACTATTTTGATAAGCGAGACATACATATCAAGATTTCTCCTGATGTGTATGCATACCTGGAAACGTATGATAATTCTTTAAAAACAGGTTATCGATTTACTTTGGAAAAAATCAAAGGCAACGACCTTCAAGTAAAATTAATGGCAGATCGAATAACTTGGGATTCAACCAAAAAAAAGTGGCAATTGCATGATTACCGTATACGATTTGATGAACCGGGTAACAAAAAAGTAACTTTTGGTGTACAAGTAGACACCACTTTAAATTTGTTTCCAAAAGACTTTGAGAATAAGCATTTGCTGCATGAAACATTTACTTTACCCGAATTGGAACGTCATATTGATTTGGTACGGTCTAGGGGGGCAGATGGCCTAGAAGTATATTTAATTGAAAAATATTTACGATTTGCCAACCCATTTTCTGTTATTATTCTTACCGTCATAGGCTTTTTGGTTTCAGCAAGGAAGTCGAGAGGTGGAGTGGGTTTCCAAATTGCTTTGGGTTTTACATTGGCCTTTGTTTACATATTATTTTTTATGATGAGTAAAGGGATTGCCGAAGGAGGTGGAATGCCACCCCTTTTAGCGGTTTGGCTCCCCAATTTACTTTTCTCGGGCATTGGTTTTGTTTTGTATTATACCATTCCTAGGTGATGAAAAAACAGCCAAAACTAACAGATTATTTTAAAATACATTTTATTGTAGTGCTGTATGCATTTACAGCAATTTTGGGCAATGCTACCCATGCAAACGCCCTGAGTATAGTATTTTTCAGGTGTTTATTGAGTAGTATGGGCCTTTATTTGGTATTAAAATATACAAGCCAATCCTTGAAAGTCGACCAAAAAGCCATTTCCATTTGGATATTAAATGGCGTATTCATTTCCTTACATTGGTTATTATTTTTTGGAGCAGCCAAGGTTTCAACGGTCGGCATGTGTTTAGCAGGCTTATCTACACAGACCTTTTGGACCAGTTTATTGGAGCCGTTGTTTAAAAAGGAGTCCATTAAGCGTATTGAAGTTTTTTTAGGAATTTTAGTGATTTTAGCCTTGGGGATTATTTTTTTAACGGAGGAGGCCCAATGGCTTGGACTTTTATTAGGTGTAGGAGCGGGATTTTTTGGCGCGTTATTTTCTGTAATTAATGGACAATTTACTCACACGCATGATGCGCGTGTGATTACCGTTTTTGAAATGATTTCAGCCTCGGCCTTAACCGGACTCGTATGGCTATATGAATTTTACAGTGGTTCAGAAGGCATCTGGGTTCC
>JBEBDG010000218.1:0-4181 GCA_041157165.1 Bacteroidota bacterium | reverse complement strand
GTACGTGGAAATGTCCTTGTTTCTCTGTCTCCTCTTTTGTTATCTCGTAATAATAATCGTTGATTGGGTATGGGGGAAATTTTTCTTCAGTAAAAATTAAATCAAGGGCTTTCGACAAACTTAGATTGGCTATTTCCTTCATATGGGCTGAAGAAAGGCCAATGAGCGACCTATTTAAAAGATGCTTTTTTTGGGCTAATTCGAAAGGGCCGGTATATGGTTCTAGTCCTTCTAGAATCGTTTCGCGGGCCATTCTCGCCTTCTCTATTTTAGAAAAATCGATATGCTCTTTTGCGAAATCTGCCACCAGATCGGGCTCCGTATATTTGGGTAAGATTGGTTTGATGGTAAATTAGGTTTAGAACTATATTATAAATAGAAAGATATAAATTTAAATATTTTGGTAAAAATATATAAATTTCAAATAAAATGGAGAACAAGTGAAAGGAAATAAAATGAACAGGGCTGATTTTTTAAAAAGAACATGTCCAAAAATTGGTTTATCGGTTTTTTTGGCAATTGGTACACTGGAATCTTGTTCTAAAAGTGAGCAGGAGCCAAGTCCGGCTCCAATTCCGACGAGCGATTCTCAATATGAGGCGCTATTGAACAAAACACTGATAAACGGTTATTATTTAGAGGGGAAGCAATTACTCGTCAATATCCAAAAAGGGACATATACGAATCTGAAAACAGTTGGAAATTATGTTAATGATGAAACAAATGGATTATTGATGGTTCGGAAAAGTGAAACGACAATTGTCGTTTTCGACAATTGTTGTCCGCATCAAGGAACGAAAAACCGTTGGTCCTTTTCAAATAATCGGTTTACTTGTGCCAACCATGGATATGCCTTTGGGATTGATACCGGACAGGTAGCGCCTTGCAACTCCAACAGTCAATTTGGAAATTTAAAATCATTTGCGGCAAGTTTAACCAAAGATTTGCTTACGATTCAATTGGGCTAGTGGATTCACCTTCTATCCTATTCCCATGCCATTAGTCCTAAAATAAGCGGTGTTGTCTGGTAAAAAATGTAAACTTGCATTTCAAATTGTTTTCACCGCTATGAAAAAAAGCTTAGTAGTCTTGTTGATGTGTTGTTTATCCTTTGGCACTTGGGCGCAAACTGCCGTTCAGAGTCAAGGTCAAATCGTAAAACTTAGTTTAGTACGAGCTGTAGAAATTGCTGTTCAGAATAATTTAAATGTAAAGTCATCTGAAGTAACTTTAAACAATGCACAACTGAATTTTCAACAGGCAAAAAACAATCAATTACCGGGCCTAAATGCCAATATTGGGCAGGCATCTAGTTATGGTCGATCGCTCAATCCATTTACCAATACCTACGATCCAAGAAATATCAATTATAGCAATTTAGGTTTAAACGCGAATTTAACCTTATTCAATGGCGGGCAGTTGCGAAATAGCATTGCGCAAAATGAGTATGCTTTAAAAGCAAGTGCAGAGGATTTACAAGCCATTAAAGAAAATATTTCGCTACAAGTTGTCTTGGCTTATTTAAATATTTTGAATGCGGAAGATCAATTAAGCATTGCCAAAACCCAAACGGACATAACGAAATTACAGATAGAAAGAACCCAAAAATTAGTCAACGCTGGTTCAGTAGCCATGACTAATTTATTGGATTTAAAGGCACAATTAGCCAATGAGGAATCGAATGTGGTAAGTTTTCAAAGTACTTTGGATTTGAATCGATTGAATTTGGTTCAATTGTTAAACGATTCGTCTATTCAACAAGTGGAATTAGAGCGTATACAAGTTCCCTCGCCTAATGTTTCTGCTTTTGGGGTATCAATAGGAGATGTGTACCGAAAAGCGATTGAAATTCAACCGGCCATAAGATCAGCTGATTTTCGAGTATTAAGTGCTGGTAAATCTGTTGATGTAGCCAAGGCACTTTTATTGCCCAGTTTAAGTCTATCTAGTTCATGGTCGGCAAATCAATCCAATGCATTGAGTACAGGTTATTTTGACCAATTGAATAATACGCAAAACAAGGTAATTTCTTTGAATTTAAACATTCCGATTTTCTCTCGATTTTCCAATAAAACCCGAATTTCGCAGGCGAATTTACAAAAGGTAAATGCCGAAATTGAGGCGAGCAGAGCACGTTTGACCTTGCGCCAGAACATTGAGCAGGCCTATGTGAACATGTCGAATGCCGCCAAGAGATATGAAGCCAGTGTGGTACAAGTGGGAGCTTTGGAAGAGTCTTTTAGGGCGTCGGAGAGTAAATTTAATGCAGGAGCCATTGATTTTGTAAGTTATAGTTTACAAAAAACCAATTTGGACAAAGCCAAATTGACATTGGTTCAAAACAAATATGATTTCGTATTTAGAACGAAAATATTGGATTATTATCAAGGGAAAAATTTAACATTTTAATCAACAAAAAGATGTCTACAGGAAATTCGAAAAAGACCTGGTTAATTATTGGTGGAATTGTTGTGCTGGTATTTGCCGGAGTGTTTATTGCCAAAAAAGCAGGCTGGATAGGGAAAGAGGAAGCAACGGAAATTGAGGAATCAAAGGTGGGTCGTTCAACCATTATTGAAAAAGTATCGGCTTCTGGAAAGATTCAGCCGGAGGTAGAAGTAAAGTTATCGCCGGATGTTTCGGGTGAAATTGTAGGATTATATATTGCGGAAGGGGATTCTGTGGTAGCGGGACAAAAGTTATTGAAGATTCGTCCAGATAATTATGAATCTTTATTAGCACGTGCGGAGGCTCAATTGAATTCCATGAAGGCTAATTATGAGCAAAGTAAGGCGGTTTTGGCGCAGTCGGAAGCTCGTTTGCAAAAGGCTAAAGTCGATTATGATCGTAATTTGAAATTACACAATGACAAGGTAATTTCAGATGCTGATTTTGATCAATTTGTTTCCTCGTACAATGTTGCCAAGCAAGATTTGGAGTCGGCTCGTGCCAATGTAAAAGCTTCAAATTTCAATGTAAAGAGTTCGGAGGCGGCATTGAAAGAAGCCAGAACGAATTTGACGAAGACCACCATTTATGCGCCACAGAGTGGTATTGTTTCTAAACTGAATGTAGAATTGGGTGAGCGTGTGGTAGGAACTTCTCAGATGGCCGGAACGGAAATGTTGCGAATAGCCAATTTGAATAACATGGAAGTACGTGTTAACGTAAATGAAAATGACATTACGCGCGTAAGTTTGGGAGATACGGTATCGATAGACGTAGATGCTTTCAGTGCGAGTGAGCGTAAGTTCAAAGGCATTGTGTATGAGATAGCAAGTTCGGCGAATAGTTCGGGTACGGGCACAACAGTCTCTACGGATGCAGTAACGGAGTTTGAGGTAAAGATTCGTGTATTGAGAAGTTCCTATGCTGATTTGATCAAAGGAAAATTATCGTATCCATTAAAGCCAGGCATGACTGCAGCAGTGGAAATTTTGACGGATAAGAAGTCGAATGTATTGTCGGTCCCTTTGACGGCAGTAACCACAAGAGATTTGAGTATAACAGATGAGAAAGGAGATTCGGCTGGAGATAAGGGAGAATCGAAAGAAGGAAATATGGCAGAGGCAAGTGACAAAAAGGGCAAGAAAGATTCGATCAAAGAAGTTGTATTTGTGAATGAGAAGGGCAAGGCGAAGATGGTAGAGGTAAAGACGGGTATTTCTGATTTTGAGAACATTGAGATCATCAGTGGTTTGAAGGAAGGCCAGTTGATTATTGTGGGTCCTTATGCTACGGTAGCTAAGAAATTGAAGAAAGACGAGTTGGTGAAGAAGAAAGGGGAAAAGAAGTAATTATAAATTATGAATTGTAAATGATAAGTATGGATATAAAATTGATAATTAGAAAGTTAATCTGCGGGATTAATGCTAATTCGTAATTTACAATTCATAATTTATAATTCACAATTCATAATTTTTTAACTTTTCTTTTGCAAATTACAAATCAAGCACTATTTTTGCAGTCCCAATAGGGAATAAATTCCTCCTTAGCTCAGTTGGTTAGAGCACATGACTGTTAATCATGGGGTCCCTGGTTCAAGCCCAGGAGGGGGAGCAATATCAAAGTAAAAGGGTTATACTTGTATAGTGTAACCCTTTTTTATTTGTTATGAAACCAAAAGAGATATTACAAAAGTGGGTTGAATACTTTAACCTATACGATTATGAGCGTTTAGG
>JBEBDG010000217.1:0-4184 GCA_041157165.1 Bacteroidota bacterium | reverse complement strand
GTGTTGGAGCCTCAGGAGCTATTTTTGCACCGATGGTTGCTAATTTAAGTTCAGACCCTGAATGGTGGAGAACTTGCTATTACATCGGCGGAGGCATGGGATTAGCCCTCCTTTTGATGCGTTTAGGTACCTTTGAATCAAATCTTTATAATGAGATGGATAAAGGGGTCAAAAGAGGTGATTTTATGCAACTTTTTAGAACCAAAGAAATCTTTTTAAGATACCTTTATTGTATTTTAATGGGTGTACCTATTTGGTATATCATTGGTATTTTAGCATTTTCTTCTCCAGAAATTACAAAAATTATTGGAATCGAAGGAACAATTACAAGCGGTGATGCAGTAATGTATTGTTATTTAGGTTTAACGATAGGTGATTTTGCAGCGGGTTACCTCAGTCAATTGCTTAAAAGTCGTATCAAAGTGATGCAGTATTATCTTTATGTTTCTATTTTAATAATGGTTGCCTATTTGTTTTTTATTAAAAACATTGATGTTGTATCTGCGAAAGTAATTTTAACTCTACTTGGTTTTTTTGGTGGTTATTGGGCCGTATTTGTTACCAGTGCATCAGAACAATTTGGAACGAATTTACGTTCAACGGTTACAACAACTGTGCCTAATTTCGTAAGAGGCTCCTTGATTTTAGTTAGCTTGTTGTTTAAATATCTAATTAATATTGTTGGATTATTAAATAGTGCTGCTATTGTTGGTGTCATTTGTTTCTCCATAGCATTATTTGCCTTGTCTCGATTGAAAGAGTCCTTTGGTCAATCTTTAGATTTTGTCGAATAATGGCCCTTATTTCAAAGAAAAAAGAACTTTATCGGATTAATAATCGTCTTCGAAAATATTTAATTAAATATAATCGCGAATATCCTATGACAATTTCATACGACGATTTACTTCGGTATGAAAATGCCATTATATTGTACGATAAAAGCGGAAATGATACTTTATGGGAATCTGTTTATTATTCCCAAACAGATCAGGAAGATGTTTTTGAATCGTTGAAACAAATTTATGCTGATTTAAAAACCGATGGAAATGAAGAAGTAATCAAACATTTAGTGATTGATCGGGTTGATTTTTGCACGTACGGAAATACACATCCTTTCCGGATACGAATTGTTAATAAAGTAAATGATAATTTTGACTATTTCTATATTAAAATTGCGGATGCGAGTAGGGTTTATGGTCTTGAATTAGAACATATTCTTTCTCCTAATCGCATCAATTATGTTACTTACGGAAATACTTTGGTAGAGGAGCACATAGCTGGAGTTCCAGGAGATATTTTTTTGATGAATGAATCATTGGATACGCTTGAGTCGCCTGTTCGACTGGCTAAGGAGTTTGTAAAATTCAATGAACGGTGCTTGGTGCAGTTATTAGGTGATATGCATAGCTCCAATTATGTAATTATCACGACTCCTGATTTTGAAGAAATGTACTACCGAATTCGGCCAATTGATTTTGACCAACAATGTTATGAGGGAAAAAAATCAGTGTATCTTCCTCAATACTTTAAGCAAAATAACCCATTGATTGAACTAGGGATGAGACTTATGACTTCGGAATCAATGAATCAATATCAAATTGAAGAAAGGTCCATGATTTCAAGTCGATTGAAGTCTGAAAGCCAGCGTGTATATGATTTAATGGAAGTAATGGCTGTTGATGAAATCGCACCAATTGAGCATATTCATCAATTGAGATCTGAATTAGCAAAGCATTATAAGGACAATCGATTTTTGACCTGTGAAACGATGGGTCAAATGGTTTGGCATAGTTTAGAATTAGTTCGAAAACATTAATGCTTTGACTTGTGGGCTGCCAAAGCCATTAAACAAAATCCAATTATATAGGATAATCCACCAATTGGTGCAATTGCCCCGAATGTTTTTATCCCAGTAAAACAAATTAAATAGAGTGATAGAGGGAAAATAATACTTCCTGCAATCATCATTCTTCCAGCTCTTCTTATCACTTTATTGCTCATTTGGTTTTGCCAAATTCCAATAAGAATGAGTGCTAATCCACCATACATTTGGTATTTTGCAGCTGTTTCAAAAGTATCTAATTGATTTTGTTTAGCCAAAAAATCATGCAGACTGTGTGCTCCAAAGGCTCCTAAAGCCACTGAAAGAGCTGCTTGCAATGATCCAATAATTAAACTACTATTTTTCATAGAATAAAAAAGCCTTGCATGGCAAGGCTTTTTGTTAAGAGGCTAATGATACTTTTAAATCATTTAATTTTCTTCTAATGGAATCATCAATTTGTTGATCACCTACACGTAAAATAAATCCTCCGATTAAAGTTGGATCTACTTTTTCAATTAATTCAACCTCTTTACCTGTATGTTTCTGCACAATTTGAGCAAAATATTTTTTTTGCTCTGAGGTAAGGGCTGTTGAACTTAGCACTTCAGCTTTTTGAATACCTTTGAAATCAGCATAAAGGTTGATGAATTGCTTCGCGATTGCTGGCAAAACTTTTTCTCTATTTTTATTAGTTATGATTTCAAAAATGGCAAAAGAAATTGGATTAAATGATTTTTTAAACAATTTAGATAAAATTGCTAACTTATCGGTATGTTTGATAATTGGACTTTTCATTGCCAAAACTAAGTCTTGACTTGCTTCACAGGACTCAGCAAAATCCACCATATCCTTATAAACTGCATCCACAGCTTTTTTTTCAATAGCTAAATCCAATAATGATTTTGCGTATCTGTTTGCTACGATTAATTCAGACATATCTGATCAATAATTTAATTATAAGGAAACTTCTTTCATCCACTCGGAAACTAATTTTTCCTGAGCATCTTTATCTTTTAATTGACTTTTAAGCACTTTTTCAGCTAATTCTAACGAAAGGACTGCTGCCTCTTTTCTGATGGAAGCTACAGCTGCATTTTTCTCTTGCTCAAATGCGACTCTTGCTTTCTCAATTTCAGCATTTGCCGCAGTTTGCGCATCTAATTTTGCTTGAGAAATCATTGCATCGGCTGCTTCTTTTGCCTGCTTAATTAAAGCGTCTCTTTCTTGGCGTGCATCAGCCACTAATTGTTCGTTGCCCGCTTTTAAATCAGCCATCTCTTTACGAGTCGTCTCTGCTAATTTAATCGCTTCATCAATTGATGCCTCACGTTCGTTTAATGAGTTAACGATAGGCTTCCAAGCAAATTTGCTCAGTAAAAAGAACAAAAGACCAAAGATGATCACTTGCCAGAAAATTAATCCAAATTCGGGAGTAATTAAATCCATTGTATGTTTTTATTTTTATTCGATAGGATAAATGTGCGGCTAATGATCCAATTGATTAATAGCCACACATTAAAAAATTTAGTTTTCTTTTAAAGCTAACCTTTCAAAGAAAAAGTGCTGGATTACTTTAAAGTTACCAACAAACAAATTACTGCTGCGAATAAAGCAACCGCTTCAACGAAAGCAGCCACGATTAACATCGCACCTTGGATTTTTCCAGCAGCTTCTGGTTGACGAGCGATACCTTCCATTGCAGAAGCACCGATATTACCGATACCTAAACCTGCAGCGATTGCTGCTAAACCAGCACCGATACCTGCCAAACCTGTTCCGATAGAAACTTCCAATAAAACTGATAAAAATGACATAAAAATAAATTTAAGTTATGAATAAAAAATAAATACAAATTAATGATGATGCTCTTCAATTGCTGCCCCTATGTAAGTAGATACCAACATGGTAAAGATGAAGGCCTGAATAAAAGCAACAATCAACTCAATCACATTCATAAATAAGGAGAATGGCACAACTGCCAAGCCTAAGAAAGCACTCTTAAATATGAATATAAGGGATACTAAGCTCAATAAAATAATATGACCTGAAGTTAAATTAGCAAATAAACGAACCATCAATGAAAATGGTTTCATGAAAATTCCGATAATTTCTACAGGTGTTAAAATAACCAACATCCACTTTGGTACGCCAGGCATAGCGAATATATGTGTCCAATAAGTAGATTTTCCATTGATATTGGTTACAAAAAATGCAATTACCGCTAAAACCATCGTAATGGCAATGTTACCAGTTACATTTGCTCCACCTGGAATTAAGCCTAGCATATTATTAAACCAAATAAAGAAAAAGATGGTCAATAAATAAGGCATAAAGCGTTTGTAATGTTTTTTTCCAATAT
>JBEBDG010000216.1:0-4220 GCA_041157165.1 Bacteroidota bacterium | reverse complement strand
GTCGTTTTAGTCAATACAAATTCATTTGAAGAGTCTGATATTCGACAAATTGCTCCTAAAAACTGCTTTATTATGGCTTGGGATGGGTTTGTGAAACCTCTCGTACAAAAAAATAAATCCTATGATTTGATTTTAACTTGTCTTGATGCCATTCAGTATACCTATCAAAAAATAGGTACCGCCTCTGAAATTTTACATTTTGCCTTCGATCCCCGGGTATTGGATTTTGTCGACACCCACAAATCAGAGACATGCACTTTTTCTGGCAGCATTTCTCCTGTTCACCAATCAAGATTGGATTTTTTATATCAACTGACCCAAGCACCTATTGATTTTAAATTATATTTAGGAAATTATGATACTGGGTACAATCCATTTTCAAGAACCATTCTAAGAGAAATTATCCAAAATAAAAATTTCAAAAATCTACTGAAGGTTTACCAATTGCAACAAGATAAT
This sequence comes from Bacteroidota bacterium, assembly GCA_041157165.1. Classification (GTDB taxonomy): domain Bacteria; phylum Bacteroidota; class Bacteroidia; order Cytophagales; family Spirosomataceae; genus Sandaracinomonas. The sequence continues at coordinate 3,761 of JBEBDG010000216.1, read as the reverse complement.
CACAAGGGTGGTTGGGGACTCGACATGTACAAAATCTTGGCTCGATCGGTTTCCACTTTGAATTTTCATGGAGATGAAGTAGCAAAGGCCTGCAACATCCGTTTATTTGAAGCAACAGGTCTGGGCACTTGCTTAGTTACAGATAATAAACCCGGATTGGAAGAGTTTTATATTAAGGATGAAGAGGTGGTGACCTTTGAACACATAAATGATTTAATTGATAAATTAATTTATTTGGAAAAAAATCCGAAAATTGCAGCATCGATTGGACAAGCTGGTAAAAATAAAATTTTCACCAGTCACCTATGGGAACATCGAACGAAACAATTGATTGAAATTATCCATAAACATATTTAATTGTGGGAATTGTTGTACGCCAAAGCATAAAATATTCTATTCTGAGTGCCTTCGGTTCACTCCTTGGTGCTTTGAGTGTGTTATTTATTTATCCATTAAATTTAAATCATTACGGATTTGCCAATGGCATAAACAGTTTAATCGTTTTTGCTGGTCCGGTTTTAGGTTTCAGTTGCAATGCAATCATTACCAAATACCATCATTCGCAACAGGTAAGTTCAACTCAAGTATTTAAAATTGCTAGCATTTTTACGTTAATTCTTTCTGCTATAATTATAGGCTTGATTTTCATTTTTGAAGAATCCCTTTTTCAATTTTTACAATCCAAGGGATTTGAAACAAGCTTTTTTCATCAAAATTTAACTACAATTTTATCGGGAGGTTTCTGCCTAGCCCTTATTTCGCTTCTCACTAATTTATCAGCTAATTTTCAACGAACTGTCGTTCCAAATTTGATATTAAACTTGGGAATCAAATTTGTCTTTCCATTTATGATTCTTGGCACCTATTTTGCTGTCATTCAAGTTAAAACGATTCCCTACCTCATCAATTTATATTATGTATTTGCTTTAATTGCCTTGATTGGCTATGTACGTAAATTAAAAGCATTTGAAAATTTCTTTCAAGAAAAAATCCAATGGAAAAAGTTACCCAAAGGTTTATTTTCTTTTACACTTATATCGGGTTTCATAGGCCTGGCTAACCTTTTGGCCAACAAGTTGGATATCATATCTCTTGCTGGCTTAGGGACCATGGCAGACATTGGCAAGTACTCGATTATCTTTTTTATCGCTAGTTTTATTGAAATCCCTATGGCGGGGATTTCATCCATTTCTGCTCCAATAATTGCAAAACATTTTGCGCGTGACGAATTGCAAGAGCTAAACAAACTCCTAAAAAAAGTATCTGATACTCTTTTCTTAGCAGGCACTTTCCTGTTCACCATTATTTTAAGCGTTTTTACAAATTTGGGTGATTTGTCTGGACACACAGACCTTTTCCAACAAGGAATATTGGTTTTTTATATTTTAGGATTTGCCAAATTAATTGACATGGTTACAAGTTTGAATACCCATGCGATCAGTTATTCAAAAATTTATCATTACAATCTTTACTTTGTAATTATTTCAGCCATTGTAAACATATTTTTAAGTTTTTATTTAACAAAAACAATGGGAATAATTGGTACTTCCCTTAGCATTTTATGTTCGGTAAGTTTGTTTAATTTATTAAAATTCATAGTCCTAAAAGTTAAATTTGGCTTAAATCCTTTCTCTTTAAAAACTTTAAAAATATTGGTTATTTTAATCCTTCAAATTTCCATAATTCACTTTTTACATTTCAACATTCAGACGATTTACGCTATTTTTATCAATGGGATGGTTGCACTCTGCTCTTTCTTATTTCTGTTGAAAGTCATAAATCCTGATCCTGAATGGAATGAAAAACTTTACGCCAAAGACGGAATTCTTCGAAATCTTTTAAATATCAAGTATATTCGTAAAAATCTTGGTTTATAACATTCATTTTGAAAAAATTATTCTTAAAAATTCCTGTACTCAGGGAGCTCATCCGTCAAATCGAAAAAAGAAATTTTAAGAAAAAATGGAGAGAGCTCAATCCTCACAATTATACGGTGGCAGGTGACCGTATCTTCCCCATTGAAAATGTTCAGGTTGGGAAATACAGTTACGGTGAATTATTGGTTCAAAGTTTATATGTTCAGGATAAGGAAAAATTAAAAATTGGAAACTTTGTTTCCATTGCACCTGGGGCATGGTTTATCCTTGGGAATAATCACCAAACGCAAACACTAACAACCTATCCTATATGGTCAAGATTTGTAGCCTATAATCCGATGGATGCAACAAGCAAAGGACCAATTATTGTAGAGGATGAAGTTTGGATTGGAACCAATGCACTGATTTTAAGTGGTGTAACCATAGGAAAAGGGGCCATTGTTGCAGCAGGAGCAGTGGTAACAAAAGATGTACCAGCCTATTCAGTTGTCGGAGGCAATCCAGCGAAAGTAATAAAATATCGCTTTAAGGAGGAAATCATAAGTATTTTAAAAGATGTAAATTTGTTAAATTATCCAATAAACTCACTTACAAGCAATCTCCAAGAACTGTACAATCCAATTGAAACAGCAGAAGATTTAAAGCATTTGTTAACTAAATTATCGACTAGCAAATAAAATTTCAATACAAACTATGTCCAAAATTATTGCCTTTTATTTACCCCAATTTCATCCAATCAAAGAAAACAATGAATGGTGGGGAGAAGGTTTTACAGAATGGACTAATGTAGGGAAAGCAAAACCTCTTTTTCGAGGTCATTACCAACCTCGAGTTCCAGCTGATTTGGGCTATTATGATTTGCGTCTTCCAGAAACCCGAATGGCTCAAGCAAAATTGGCCCAGGAGTATGGAATTGATGGTTTTTGTTATTGGCACTATTGGTTTGGCCACGGAAAAAGATTATTGGAATTACCCTTCAAGGAAGTATTGGAATCAGGTAAACCTCATTTCCCTTTTTGTTTGGGATGGGCCAACCATAGCTGGGAAGATAAACAATTTAATTTGGAAGGCACCTCCAAAATGTTAATTGAACAGTTATATCCTGGTAAAGAAGATTATATACTTCATTTCAATAGTTTATTAACTGCCTTTCAAGACAATCGATACATTCGAATAGAGGATAAACCGGTATTTTACATCCATTCCCCTTATCGAATTCCAGATATCCAACTCTTATTTGAAACATGGCAATCACTAGCCAAATCCCATGGATTAAAAGGAATCCATTTTGTAGCAAATGCCTACGATGTGAAGGATATTGAAAAATTTATCGACATGGGATTTGATGCGGTGAATACTGCAAGAATGTTTCATGTCTTCAAAAAAGAAAATGATTTTTTCTCTGCCCTTCGCTCCAAATTAGGTAAATTATTGTGGAACAAAGGACAAGTAGTAGATTATTCCAAAGCTGCCCGTTTTTTCCTAGGCAAAGAAGATGCCGCAGAAAATGTATACCCCAGTATTTTTCCCAATTGGGATCATTCACCTCGATCGGGTAGAAAGGGGCATATTTTGCATGATAGCACACCTGCAAAATTTAAAAAGCATGTGAAAGAAGTGTTGCAATTGGTGAAAACCAAAAGCCCAAATCACCAAGTAATTTTTTTGCGATCTTGGAACGAATGGGCAGAAGGAAATTATATGGAGCCTGATTTAAAATTTGGAAAAGGCTATTTAGAAGCATTAAAAGAAGCTAGAGAAGAAGAAAAATTTTAAAATGATACAATTACCGCTTCAAATGGTGGACCTCAAAAAGCAGTATGACCGATTAAAAACGGACATCGATTGGGCTATTGCAGACACCATACAACATACTAGATTTAT
>JBEBDG010000215.1:0-4228 GCA_041157165.1 Bacteroidota bacterium | reverse complement strand
ATTATGAATTTTGATAACGTAATAAATAAATCAGGCGATTGTTGAGAAACTAATTTAATAATAAGAGCGGAAACACCGTAAGGAGAAAATTTTACAATCCAAGATACTATTTTCATGGCAATACCTAGTAAACCATTGAATATCTTTTTTACCTCCAAAAATTCTTTTCCGCCTTTTGCAATTGCAAAGCCTACTAATATCGAAAATGTAATAACGCCTAAAATATTTCCTTCAGTCATTGCTTTAAACGGATTAACAAAAATACCACTAAGAAATTGTTTGATGAATCCAGAAAGGGGAATTGAAGATAAGTGAAAATTATTTAATTGCTCACTGAATATCGACAAAGACATGCCTCGTCCTGGCTCAAATAAGTTCATTGATCCAAATCCTAATATAATTGCTAGTGCCATGGAAATGAAAAAGAATGAAAATGTTAAAAACCAAATTCTTGATGACTGCTTATGTCCACTTAGATTGGCTATACCTACAGATATAGAAAAGAATATTACTGGAATTAGCACCATCTTTAGAGAAGAAACGAATATATCAGCAACAAGATCAGCTAAATAAATAATTAAATCACTCCCAATAGCATAAGGATTGAGTTTGATATAAAGGCCAATAAATAAACCAACGAATACGCCAACTAAAATCTGATGATTTGTCGTATGTTTCATCTGCTTAATCTATACGCTCAAGAACTGCGGCAAAAAAACCATCTGTTTTTTGATGATGAGGTGTTAATTTTAAAAAATCACCTGTAGAAAGAGGTATTTGATTTTTCATTAATATTTCATCAACAGAAATAGATCTAAAATTTTTATTATTTTTTAAAAAAATCTCAACGATAGACTCATTTTCTCTCTTCAAAAGACTGCATGTAGAATAAATTAATCGGCCCTCTTTTTTTACAAGCTTTTTAGCTTCTTCAAGAATAGCCAATTGTTTAACATTGAGCTCATCAAGATCTTGCATAGAATTTTTCCATTTTAAATCTGGATTTCTTCTAAAAGTACCAGTTCCACTGCATGGAACATCAGCAAGTACTCGATCAAACTTGCTATTTAATTTTTTTAATTTAGCATCCTTTTCATTTTTTATTTTTTGTGCGAATAAGTTAGATAATCCAGATTTTTTTAATCGCTTACCTAAATTAAGAATCCTTTTTTCAGAAATATCATAAGCATATATCCGTCCAGTATTTTTCATAATTGCTCCTACTGCTAAGCTCTTACCACCTGCACCTGCACAAAAATCTGCAACCATCATTCCTCTTTTTGCATCTATTACAAAACTTAATATTTGACTACTTTCATCTTGAACCTCAATTTTTCCTTCAACGAACAATGGATTTCGGCTTAATGATGTTCCTCTGGGAATTCGGACTCCTGTGGGTGAATAAGTCATAACTTCAATATCAGTTACTTCTTTGGTAATTAATTTAATTAGCTCATCTCTGCTCATTTTTATAGTATTAACTCTTATGTCTAGTTTGGCTGGCTCAAGAAAACTTCTGCCCAAAAGTACCGCTTCCTCAATACCATATTGGTCAACTAATAAATCCCAAAGCCAATCGGGTAAACTCAATTTTTCTGGCCATGTATATTTTTCTGTATCTCTTGATTTTAATGATTTAGCCCATTCGATTTCTTCTTTACTTAACCCGTGCTCTAAGTCGCGAATGCTTCTGCCTTCAATTTTTATTAGCCACGCAATTACAAGCTTTTTGTAGTTAGGATCATCTTCATTTATTTTTTTTAAAAATCTGAGTCGCCTAATAATGCCATAGATACATTCAGCAATATCTCCTCTGTCTTTCTGTCCAAGTTCGCCATGCTCTCTATAGTAGTTACTTAATTTCATATCTGCAGGCCCATGGAAGTCTAATATTTGCCCCAAAATATTTGCACAATGTTGTATTAAATTCAGGTTATGCATGTTTAAGGCCCTAAACTTTCTGTTTCAATTTTTTTTGCAGACTGATCTAAAATACTTCCATCTTTTTCTGTCTTCCTTATTTTGATAGGAAGGTATCTATAGTCTTTTGCAAGCCATAAATCAATTCTTTCTTCATTGTTATAATTAAATTTTGCAATGTGCATAGTTAGAATCTTATCCACTTCGGTTTCAATGACTTCTTCTCCAATATATGAATAATCATATGGTTTATAATTTTTACCATTTGTAATGTAGATTTTCATCTTTGTTAGAGGAGGTTCAAACATAAATTGATACATGAAACTTAACATATCTTGGGAGCCTTCAAACATATCAAATTCATTTGTTTTTCCATTCATTGTGGTAATTATTTTTTTAGACTCCCAATCAAAAACTGCGAAATTATCAATTTTGCTACCAAATTGATAATGGTAATTTTTTGGCTTCAGGCCTTCTGGAGTTACTACTCCGTCGCTTGTTTGCACTAATTTATTCCAATAAAAAAGAGAGACAAAGCCTTTTGCTTCAACTTCATTTTTAATACTGTATTGATTATTTTCCCCTAAGAGATACATAGTTCTTGCAGAACCTACAGGAGATCCATCTAAACTTCTTCTTACATCATAATCAATAACTACTTTTTTATATTGAATTTCTTTTTTTTCACTAGATTGATAAATTTCATTTAATTCATTATTTTGAATCTCTTGATTCAAATCTTTTGTTGAACTATCTTTTTTTTCATTTGAATTATTATTTGTCGGCCTATTTTTTTTAGCTTTAGATGATTTTTGCTTCGTTACTATTTCTTCTTTTTTTAAAGGTAATTCGAGATGGCTTTCGATAATAATATTAAGATTATCGGAATTTTTTAAAAAAAATGGGTTGTATAAATCAATACCCCCCAATAAAAAAAGATGGACTAAAATTGAGACGAAGATGGCCAACAAAAATTTTATATGATTACTTTTCAGTATTTTTTTTATAGGATCAAAGCCCATTGAGATCTATATTCGCCTGCACCAAATTTTGCTCTAGTGTTGAACCATTTTTTTCTTGATAACGAATGCGAATTGGTAATTTATAAAATTTATTGTTTAACCATATTTGAGTTTCGGGTTTTCCGTCTTTTTCAGCCACGCTCTGCATGAAGATAGTCTCAAAATTTCTATCTCCCAATAAAAGCATTGCTTTTTTATCTAAGATCTTAAACTGATATTTTTTATATTTTTTACCTGTAGCCGCTGCGAACTCAATCATAGAATCATCGAAACTTTCAAAATTCAGTTGATATAAATAGCTAATTAAATCTTGTGTTTTATTTTCTATATTTTCTTTTGTTTCTGAGCCTTTGTAGCGAGTGATTAGTATTTGATTTTCCCAATCAAAATCTACGATTGCATCTTTACTTGGATTATTTCCTTGATGAACTTCAAAGTGTTTTGGCTTCAAGCCTTCTGGCGAAATACTTCCTTCGCTCATCAATATGCGATCTCCAAATAAAGCATAGAGGCCAGTGCCTTTTGTCACGCTCTCAATATGATATTTTCCAGTTTCATCAGTTACAAATTTTTCAACGACAGTACCCAGCAATTCTCCGTTTTGGGTTAGCTCATATTTCAGCTCTAGAATATTTGGAAGTTCTTTTGAAAAAACTAATGTATTAAATATAAATAAAAAAAATGCTAGCCACATTTTAAATGGCAGTAATCTTTTCATATTTATATTAAATCACCATAGTAGGATGCTCATTAGCTTGCCGTTCTCTAATGATGCCTATTTCATAAACCGTTTCATTGGATTCTTGTAAGATTTGCTTTGCTTTTACAACATCATTTTTATCAATGACTATAGCCATACCTATTCCACAATTAAATGTTCGATAAAGCTCTGTATTTGAAATATTCCCTTTATCTTGTAGCCATTGAAAAAGGTTTGGTAATGGCCAGCTTGATGATTGAATTTCTGCCATTAAATCCGCCCCTAAAATACGTGGGATATTTTCAGTAATACCGCCTCCCGTAATATGGGCCATACCTTTAATTTGAATTGTCTCTTTAAGCCTAAGGATAGACTTTACATAGAGCCTAGTGGGCTCCATTACAACATCTCTTAATGTCCTTCCATCAAAAGGGCCTGAGAAATCAGCCTTTTCGTTATTGATAATTTTTCTAATTAAAGAATATCCGTTTGAATGGGCTCCGCTAGATGCAAGGCCAATGACCGCATCACCGGATTGTATTTTTTTGCCATTAATAATTTCACTTTTTTCTACAACGCCTACTGC
>JBEBDG010000214.1:0-4246 GCA_041157165.1 Bacteroidota bacterium | reverse complement strand
CATTGCCTCCGTTGCCCAAATTGAATTGAAAACAAAAAGAGCAGAAAACGAAATTGGTACAGCCATTCGAATAGAAGCTTCTGTATTCAAAAGCCAAGAAAATATTTCTTGTTCGGTGGGCACTTCTGTATCTGTTAAAAATTTATTTTACAATATACCTGCCCGAAGAAATTTTTTGAAATCCAACCCCGTAGAAATGCGCCATATTTTGGATGAATTTCAACGCGTTGCTCTTGCCCATCCAGAAATTAAATTTGTACTTAATCAAAACGGAGAAGAATTATTTAACCTTCCGTCCGAGAAATTAGGCAAAAGGATTGTTGACCTATTCGGCAAATCTTACAGAGAACAACTGGCTTTTTGTGAAGAAGAAACAAGCTATGTTTCCATCAAAGGCTATGTTGGAAAACCTGAAAATGCGAAAAAAACGAGAGGAGAACAATTCTTCTTTGTCAATAACCGCTTCATAAAAAGCACCTATTTAAACCATGCGGTCATGGCCGCATATGAGCGCCTCATCCCAGATGGTAATTTTCCTTTTTATGTATTGTTCTTAGAAATAGATCCAAGCCATATTGACATCAATGTTCACCCAACAAAAACCGAAATTAAATTTGATGACGAACGATCTGTGTATGCAATCGTTCACGCAGCTGTACGCAAAACCCTAAGCATCAATCACCTCATTCCTTCGATCGACTTTGAAACCAATACGAATTTCTTACAACAAATAAGTTCTGCAAATACTACTTTCCCAAGTTCAACATCTTCTCCACTAACTCACGAAAATAGAACGTTTTCCTCCAAAGCCGTGAACGAATCTTGGAAAAAACTATATGATGGTCTTAATGATCAAATTGAACAATTTGAAAATCAAAAAGGAAGAGATTCACAAGATTTATTCAAACAAGAAGTTCAATTTCCAACTACCTTGCAAAGCCGTGCCAATAACATTTCAGGAGAGGTTAATACCAATGCAAAATGGTCTTTTGTTCAAATAACACAAGGATTTATAGGTATAACTAGACCTGATGGATTACTAATTATCCACCAGAAAAGAGCCTATCAGCGAATCTTGTTTGATCAGTTCATAGATACATTCACGAACAAAAACTGCGAAAGCCAACAATTATTATTTCCAGAAACACTTCAATTAAATTCGGGTGATAAAATTATCTTTTTAGAAATAATTGATCACATCAAAAATTTAGGATTTGACATTGCTCCAAATCCAGACGGTACTTATTCAATTCTTGGTCTGCCAGCAAGTTTACAAGAAGAAAACCCCCAATTTATCATTGAAGATTTATTAGAGCAATTGAAACATGAGGTAACTGATTTTAAACAATTGCATCAGGAAAAACTTGCCCGTATCATTTCCAATAGAGCAGCAGCCAAATTTCATTTGAAATATTTAGCTCAAGAAGAGATGCAACAATTAATTGAGCGATTATTTGCCTCCAGCAATCCAAATGTTTCGCCAAATGGAGATTTAATCTCTAAGCTAATGGACAAGCACACCATTGAACAATGGATGGCCTAACCAGCTAATTCTTTGGCTCTTTTTTGCGCAGCAAAAATTCCTTTTTGTAAACCCTCCCCCACAGCGAGTTCCATAAAAGTTTTCAAAGCTGCTTCTGTTGTGCCACCTTTGGAAGCAACCGCTTGAATCAATTCATCCAAGGTCTTATCTGAGGTTTGCATTAAATGATAAGATCCTAACATGGTTTGTTTAACCAACAACGAAGACATTGCAGGATCAAAACCCATTGCAACACCAGCATCAATCATTTGCTTGATTATATAAAAGAAATAAGCCGGTCCTGAACCACTTAAACCCGTTACTGCATCTAATAAGTCTTCTTGATCCAAAAATACCGCACGTCCCGTACTATTAATCAAATTTTCAACTTTTCGAATATCTGATAAACCTACTTCCGAGGCCGCAGCAAAAGCGGTCATTCCCATTCCTAGTAGGGCGGGAGTATTTGGCATCGCTCGGATAATTAGTGGATGAACGATGCTTTTTTGAATAGTATTTATAGGTATCCCTGCCATAATTGATAAAACCAACTGATTGGGCTTGATATATTTTTTAATTTCTTGAGCTGCTGAAGGAAAATCTTGTGGTTTGACAGATAAAATTATCAAATCAACTTCACCTAACTTTTCAGAAATGGTATCTACCACAACACCGGCCTTTTGTTCTTGTAAAACAGCCCCTCTTTCAGCACTTTTCTCCACCAAAAGAAGATCCTCTTTTTTGACTAAATTATATTGAATAAAAGAATTGGCGAATGCCATTCCCATGTTTCCACAACCAATAATTCCGATTTTCATATGTGTATCTACTTCTTAAATAAATCAGCCAAAAATTTTTCAAGGCTTGGTCCACGCAGCCCTTTTGCTACAATTTTACCATCCGGACCTACTAAAAAAGTCATTGGAATTGCATTAACACCATATGCTTGTGCAGCAACTGAATTCCAGTATTGTAAATCAGAAACATGCTTCCAAACCAATTGATCATTTTCAATAGCCTTAAGCCATGCATTCTTGTCCTTATCCAAACTAACCCCTAAAATTTCAAAACCTGAATCCTTGTATTTTGCATAGGTCTTTACTACGTTTGGATTTTCTTGTCGACATGGACCACACCAAGATGCCCAAAAATCCAATAATACATATTTGCCTCTGAGTGACGATAATGATAAAAGTTGTCCGGTTGGACTAGGCAAATTTATTTCAGGAGCATCCGAACCTACATTTGCCCCTTTTATTCTCTTCAAATTTTCCAAAAAAGGTTTTACCTGCGGATGATTGGGTCTAACTTTCTTAAATCGCTCCCCTACCTCGTCTAAGGTAGTCAATTCCGTTTCAGCTGGTAAAAAATTAGTTGCCCAAAGAGCTACTAATTTTGTACCCATCTGTGGAATTAAGGCCTTAATTTTTGTAAGTGTTTCTTGTTGCGCAGCGGTAAACAAAGGTTGAATTCTAGCTTGTGCTTTTGGATCTTTTTGTAATTCCTGATTCCATGCTTTCACCTTCAACTCCAAAGATTTTGAAGCTTCCATGATTTGCAGCATAAATTTTATATTATCAGAATTTCCCTTAATCGAGAATGTCCCTTGTTTTTCTGGGGTATTAAAACCATCAGCCATTACTTCTAATTTTTCACCTCCCTCCAAAATCAGTAACACTTTTTGTGGATTAGGAACATCAAAAAAATTAAGCAAATAAAAGGCTCCACCGTCGAGTACTTTCCCAACAAATCGTGCCGATTTTTGTGCATTAGGTACTGTAGAATCAATCTTTACTGCTTGTCCCCGTGCATTTATATATTCCAGATAAATTTTTTTATTCGGTACAACTTGGTTTGCTTTTACTGTTACCTCAAAATCTTGGGCCAACAAATTTTTTGCAGCAAAAACACATAAAAAGCTAAGCAAATAAATGACTTTTTTCATTTTATTTTAATTTTTCTAATGCTTCCGACATCAATTGATTCAACTTTTTAGGATCCGCCGTTCCTTTTGTTTTTTTCATAACGTCTCCAATAAACATAGCTAACAATCCTTTCTTACCTTGATGGAATTCTTTAACCTTTTCAGGAAAGGAGGATAAGGTATCCTCAATATGTTTTTGCAAAGAATCCTCATCAGGTTTATTTTTCAGCCAACCCTGATTTTCAATAATTTCTGAAATAGTTAAATTAGCTTGTAAAATTGCCAATGGAAATAATTGATGGGCAGCCAAATTATGAGTTAAAACCCCAGATTCAACTTTTTCAATTATTTCGGCTAGTCGAGTTGAACTTAAGGGGAATTGTTGAATTTCCAGATGATTCTCGTTTAAATAGGTTTTAACGGGGCCCATTAACCAATTTGCAATTGATTTATATGCCTTGGTTTTTTCAGCTGTTTGTTTAAAATAATCAGCCATTTCCTTTGATTCAGATAAATAATTGGCATCATATTCAGATAACTGAAATCTTTGAACAAATTCAGCTTCTTGTTCCCAAGGTAGTAAAGGCATACTGGATTTTATTTCCTGAATCCATTGATCTGAAACCTCAAGAGGTGCTAAATCTGGTTCTGGGAAATACCGATAATCATTCATTGTCTCTTTAATTCGCATGGAATGCGTTTTGCCAGTATGCACATCAAAAGTCCTTGTTTCTTGCACCAAAGTCTCCCCATTTAACAAGGCTTCCTGCTGACGAACACATTCATATTCAATTGCTCTT
>JBEBDG010000213.1:0-4249 GCA_041157165.1 Bacteroidota bacterium | reverse complement strand
ATACGAATTGGATCAATTGTTGGAAGCAGGTGTGCATGGAATAGTTTTTGGGGCTCTTTTACCTTCTGGAGAACCAGATATTTCATTTCTTCAAGAAATTAAAAATAGGGTGGGAGCTATTTCCTTGACATGCCATCGAGCGATTGATGTAGCCCGAAATTCATTAGATATGTTGGATGTTTTAATTCAAATTGGATTTCAACGAATTTTGAGTTCTGGTGAAAAAAATAAAGCGATTGATGGTTTAGAAAACCTAAAACAAATGGTTGAAAAATCGAAGAATAGAATCGAAATAATGGCTGGTAGTGGAGTGAATTCTGAAAATTGTTTAGAATTTATAAAAATTGGCTGCCATGCTGTTCATTTCAGTGCGAAGAAAACAATTCATGGACAAATGGACTACAAAAAACCTGGAATATCGATGGGTGGAATTGACGGAATTTCTGAATATGATGTTTTTTTTGCCAGTGAAGAAGAGATAAGGAGGGTTGTTGAAATAGTTGGGAGTTGAGAGTTGGAAATGGGAAAAACCTAACTCTCAACTTTCAACTCTCAACTCTCAACTGATTACAACATCGATTCTTCCCATTCTTCTTGAGGAATTTTTGTGATGTCGTATAATGGAATTTTAAATCTTTGGTAGCTTGGGATCGTAAAATCAGTTGATTCAAATCCATCAATTCTATAATTTTCAACCATTTTATTGAAGCGATTTTCATCACTATCGAAATAATTACTGGCGTTATTTTCTAAATCACCTAAATCAACAGTTTGACCAGCAGAAAGGTCGGTAGATCCAGTTTCGTAGTGGCTTGTATCTGTATGAAGATATTCATCAAGTGCATTTTGTGAATGTTCAAATGCTGCTGCAATAACAGTTAAATATAAGTCCTCTCCTAGAGATTCATCGGTTGAAACTCCAAATTTAACCATATCTGCTTGTGCACTGACACGTTGCATTAAAAAATCAACAATGGCAGATTGTTCACTCATGCGTAAAGAATGTTCGTTACTTGTTGAAACAGTAACTAAAATTCTTTTTGCACCTTTGATATCTTGTGCATTTAGTAATGGAGATTCCAATGCTTCTTTAATCGCATCAAGTGCTCGCTCAGAACCTGTGCCGGTAGCAGAGCTCATCATTGCTTGTCCTGCTTTTTTAAGAACCTTTTTTACATCCATGAAATCCGTATTGATTTCACCTGGTTTCGCAATGACATCCACAACAGACTTTACGGCTTTGGCTAATACATCATCTGCTTTGGCGAAGGCTAATTTAACAGGTAAGTCTTGGTGAATTTTGGCTAATTTATCATTCATTACAACCAATACCGTATCACAATGTTGTTTTAATTCTTCGATCCCATTTAAGGCATATTTAATCTTGTCTTTTCCTTCCCAAGAATAAGGTGCTGTAACCACTGCAACTGTTAATAAACCTTTCGAATTAGAAAGTTGCGCAACCACTGGTGCTGCCCCTGTACCTGTACCTCCCCCCATTCCAGCTGTAATGAAAACCATTTCGGTATCATCTGTCAGAATGCTTTCTAGTTTATCCTTACTTTGCTCGGCTGCTTTTCGACCAACCTCTGGATCTGTTCCTGCACCTAAACCTTGTTCGCCTAATTTCACTTTAGATTTAACCAAATTAGAGGCCAAGGCTTGAGAATCAGTGTTGCAAACAATTAAGTCAGCTCCTTTAATGTCCATGTTGAACATGTGCTGTACTGCATTGGAGCCACCTCCACCGATACCAATAACCTTGATAATTGATTTAAATGCTGTTTCTGGAATGAATTCCATATTATGATCAAAAAAGGAAGGATTCTGAATACTCATCTGATATATTTAAACAATTTTATAAAGTTACAAAATATTGGGAAATTATTCATTCCCCCAACGCCATTCATTGCCAAGTTCTAATTCTCTCCTAAGATTTTGTTTGATGAAAAAATCACGGGTTGAGTAGAAATCTAATTTTTTTGCTGGAAAAATTGGAGTATTGGCTACTCCATATAATAACATGGCTGTGTACTTAACAGTATTTTCCATTTCTTTTTTATTGACCAAGTTGAATCCATCGCAATTGGCATGGTAACAATCTAATACACTTTTATCTAATTTACCATTAGGAGTGCCTGCTGGAATACCCTCCAATAAAAAGGATTGGTTGTCAGAGTGTAAACCTGCGGAATTACTTATCTGATTGCCAAATTCAGGATCAATTGATTTTACTTTATTGCCTATTTCTTTGAATAGGTTTACCAACTCTTCTCTACCTCCTGCATTATATCCATGCACATTGTTGGTCATATCTAAGTTAATCATGTATACTACTTTGTCTAGCTCTCCGTTTCTTTTTGCACGTTCAATGTAAGCTTTAGATCCCAATAATCCTTCCTCTTCACCCATAAAGGCCACAAATTCAATAGTTCTTTTGCTTTTTAATCCCAAGGCCTTAAATGTTCTTGCAATGTCCATCACACTAAATGATCCAATGCCGTTATCTATCGCACCAGTTGCTAAATCCCATGAGTCTAAATGTCCACCAATGACAATTTTTTCATGCTTCAATTTACTATGCTCCCCTTTCAAAGTGGCCACGACATTTCTAGCTTTGATGGGCTGACTCAGGTTATGCATTTCAATCATTGCTATTAAATTAGATTGACTTGCTAACCAATTTCTAATTTCTTGCCCACTTTCATACGAGACACAAACTGCAGGAATTGAAATTAAGTTACCCGTCACAGAGGCTGTGCCTGTCAATAAAACTTGTCCTTTCACCGTATTGGCAAAAATTACTCCGATGGCGCCATATTTAATCGCTAGTGCTGTTTTTTCAGATCGATGCAAGTTCTTTTGACCAGGTTTAGCATCAATTAAACCAATATTCATTAAAACAATCTTTCCTTTTACCTCTTCGTTACTTTTTTCAAAATTTTCATCTAATCCGTTACCCAAATCAATTATATTTCCCTTAATGTTTGATTCTACTGGCGTCATGGCTAATGAAACAACTTCAACATCCTTGATGTTGTCTGATTTTGCAGGACCGATACTTAGTGTAACAGTATCTCTGGCCCACGACTCAACCTGAAAACCTTGGTATTTTGTATCTCTAAAACCGTATTTTTTAAATAAATTAAATGCGAATTCTTCAGCTCTTTTTCCATTTGGGCTTCCAGTTAATCGATGACCAATCGTTTGGCATGCATTTTCCAAAGTATTATATGCTTGGGAATTAGTTTCAACCTCTTCTTTTATTTTTTTGAAAACACTTTCTAGGCTTTCTTCACCAATAAAAGGTATGGAGTGGTAACTACTTAATGAAAAATAAAAAACAGTTAATGAAATGAATACTATGATTTTTTTCATGAAAATTGATGAAAATAGGTTCTAAAGTTTAAGTTATTAAAAATTCTTATAGAGGACAATCTTTTAGCTTTGAATTATATTTTTTTAAAGTATTGCACCAAAAATCTTTTTCTTTAATTGGGATTGATTTGTTCTGATAATAATTCTTAATTTTTTTGATAGCTGCTGTTTGGTTTTCTTGCTGTAGGAATTTTATTACTTCATAATAAATAAATCGAGTTGCTACTGCTCTACTGGACACTCCAAGAGTGATTAATTCCTTCTTCATTTTATCGTATCTTTCAAAAGAATAATTTTTTGCATTTGGATTGTATAAACTATTCATGATAACATTCTCTCCTGCCTGAGATATAGTTGCTGAATCAGCGTACAAATGGTACTTTTTTAAATTTTTGATAAAATGATCGAATAGTGGATTTTCTTCATCTATCATCATTTTTTGAATAATTTTAAAACCTAATTCGGATTCATATTCTGTTTTAGGCAAAATTTTGGTTAAATCATTAATGATTTTAATGTTTAAGGTAGTATCTAAGGTATACCTTGTGAAATTTCCAATTTCAATTAAATCGTTCTTATTGAATTTCCCTTTTTTATAATTTTCCAGAAGGGTTAATTGACGTTTTTCGGTGGATTTAGCTTTGTTTAATAAGTTTAAAATGCCATCAACTGAATTAAATTCCTCTTCTGCTGCGTCAAAATTCCATAGTTTTCCATCTGGTCCGAAGACTAAAAAGGTAGGCGTTGAATACACAAATAGTTTTCGTTTTTTTAAAAATTCTTGATTTTCATTTTTACTTAAATCTAGTTGGTAAGCCTCATAATTTTGATCAAGGAAATTTTTTAGGATTGGATTTTTAAAAGTTTCATT
>JBEBDG010000212.1:0-4277 GCA_041157165.1 Bacteroidota bacterium | reverse complement strand
TTCGTGAAATGTAGGAATAATGTTGTAAATTTGAAGGAAGGTTTCAAATGAAGCCTTCCTTTTTTATTTTATGAAAAATATAATTTCCTGGGTATTGAGGAATGTTCCTCGTAAATATATTCAATTGTTTGCTCATCAGGCATTAAAAATATACTCTTTGTTTTTAAAGGGGAACAAGGTAGAGTGTCCTATTTGTTCTCAACAATTTTCAAAATTTCTTCCTTATGGTAGATTAAACCCTAGGGAAAATGCCTTATGTCCAAATTGTTTAAGTTTGGAAAGACACCGATTAATGTATCTTTTTTTGCAAAAAGAGACTGATTTTTTTCAATCAAATCCAAAAGTATTGCATGTAGCTCCAGAATATTGTTTTATAGAAAGATTTGAAAATTTATTAAAGGAACAATATGTTACTGCTGATATTGAATCCCCTTTAGCAAAAGTTAAAATGGATTTACATCATATACCTTTTGATGATAATACATTTGACGTGGTATTTTGTAATCATGTTTTAGAACATGTAGCAGATGATTTTCAATGTATGAAAGAAATTCGCCGCGTTTTAAAACCAAATGGATTTGCCTTATGTCAGTCGCCCCAAAGATATGATTTAGAAACGACTTATGAAGATCCCTCCATAACAGATCCCAAACAAAGAGAAATTCATTTTTTACAAGATGATCACCTAAGAATCTATGGTAGAGATTATGGAAATCAGTTGGCTAAATCAGGATTTACTGTAATTCCTTACCAAATGGTAGATAAAATAGGGATTGAAGCTAGTAAAAAAATGTGCTTACCAATAGAAGAAACTATTTATTTGTGTAAAAAATAATGAGATACAGCCCACTTTCATCGAGTTTATATCAAAAGAATAGAGCTAAACTTTATTCCAAATTACCTCCAAAATCTGTAGTATTGCTTGCATCAAATGATATAATGCCAACCAATGCAGATGGGACTATGGGATTTGTCCAGAATTCTGATTTGTTTTATTTAAGTGGTTTAGATCAGGAGGAATCTTTTTTATTATTATATCCAGATGCTCCTGAAAGTCAATATAAGGAAATTGCTTTTGTGAAAGAAACTTCTGAATTAATTGCAATTTGGGAAGGTAAAAAATATACAAAAGAAGAGGCACAAAAATTATCAGGAATTGACAATATTCAGTGGAACTCCACCATTGATCAATTTTTAAAAACCTTATTATTTACTGCAGATTATGTATTTGTTTTAGAAAATGAACATATTAGAAATAGTTCAGAGGTTGAAACCCAGAATGATCGTTGGATAAAATCATTGAAATCCAAATATAAGTCTTTAGAATATAAACGTTTGGCTCCGCTTTTAAATGAAATCAGAATGGTGAAGGAGGAAGAGGAAATTAATCAAATGCAAAAAGCTATTGACATTACAGAACAAGGTTTTCGAAGAGTTTTGAATTATACAAAAGCCGGGGTGATGGAATACGAAATCGAAGCAGAATTTATCCATGAGTTTATTAAATCTGCTTCAGGAGGATTTGCTTATACCCCAATTATTGCCTCTGGTCCCAATTCATGTGTTTTACATTATATTGAAAATGAGAATATATGTAAAGATGGTGATGTTTTGCTATTAGATGTTGGGGCAAAATATGGTAATTACAATGCTGATATGACAAGAACTATTCCTGTTAACGGAAAGTTTACTACTAGACAGAAACAAGTTTATCAAGCAGTCTTAGATGTATTAAAATATGCAACCAATATACTTAAACCGGGTATATTTTGGGTGGATTATCAAAAAGAGGTGGAACGCTACATGGAAGGAAAATTGATTGATTTAGGATTATTTACACGAGAAGATGTAGAGAAACAAAATCCAACATCTCCCCTATTTAAAAAATATTTTATGCACGGTGTAGCACATCACTTAGGAATTGATGTTCACGACGTATGGAACAAGTATTTACCAATTCAGGAAGGAATGATTTTAACATGTGAACCCGGAATTTACATAAGAGAAGAAGGGCTAGGTATACGATTAGAAAATAATCTTTTAGTTACAAAAGACGGAAATATTAACCTAATGCAACATATTCCGATTGAAATTGAGGAGATTGAAGAATTAATGAATAAAAGAAAATAAAGAGTTTATCAATGAAGAATATTCGAAATTTTTGCATCATTGCTCATATTGACCACGGAAAGAGCACATTGGCAGATCGATTAATTGAATTTACCAATACTGTTCAGCAACGTGACATGATGAATCAATTATTGGATGATATGGATTTAGAGCGTGAAAGAGGAATTACCATCAAATCACATGCCATTCAAATGAATTATACAAAAGATGGAGAGGTATATACGCTTAATTTAATTGATACACCTGGTCACGTAGATTTTTCATATGAAGTTTCTCGCTCCATAGCTGCTTGTGAAGGAGCATTATTAATAGTAGATGCCAGTCAAGGTATTGAGGCTCAGACTATTTCAAATTTATATTTAGCTATCAATCATGATTTAGAAATAATACCTGTTTTAAATAAAATAGATTTGCCTGGAGCAATGCCTGAAGAAGTTTCAGATCAAATTATTGATTTAATAGGTTGTAAAAAAGAAGAAATTATTCATGCTTCAGGTAAAGAAGGAATAGGTATTAAGGATATATTGGAAGCCGTTGTTGAAAGAATTCCAGCCCCTAAAGGTAATCCAGAAGGAGAACTTCAAGCTTTAATATTTGATTCTACTTTTAATTCTTACCGCGGGATCGAAGTAATATTTAGGGTTTATAACGGCGAAATCAAAAAGGGTGATAGGGTAAAGTTTATGAATACTGGCAAAGAATATTTTGCCGATGAAATTGGGACCTTGGGTTTAGAACAAATTCCTAAGCAAATCATTAAATCAGGTGATGTTGGATATTTAATTTCGGGAATTAAAGAAGCTAAAGAAGTAAAAGTAGGAGATACAATTACGCATGTGGCTAACCCATGTACATCGGCAATTCAAGGATTTGAAGAGGTAAAACCAATGGTTTTTGCTGGTATTTATCCTGTTGACACAACTGAATTTGAGGATTTAAGAGATGCAATGGAAAAATTACAATTGAATGATGCATCTTTAGTATGGGAACCTGAAACATCAATGGCCTTAGGCTTTGGATTTAGATGTGGATTTCTTGGAATGCTTCACATGGAAATTGTTCAGGAGCGATTAGAAAGAGAATTTGACATGACTGTTATTACAACAGTTCCATCAGTAAAATTCAAGGTAATGACAACAGCGGGTGAAGAAATCTGGGTTTCCGCTCCTTCTGAATTACCTGAGGTCAATCACATTAAATTTATAGAGGAGCCATACATAAAGGCGCAAATCATAACAAAATCAGAATATACAGGTGCGATTATGAGTCTTTGCATGGATAAGCGAGGTGTTTTAAAGAATCAGATTTATCTAACAACAGACCGTGTAGAATTACAGTTTGACATGCCATTATCTGAAGTTGTTTTTGATTTCTTTGATAAATTAAAAACAATTTCAAGAGGATACGCTTCTTTAGATTATGAATACAAAGGGTACGAGGAAGGAGAAATGGTTAAACTGGATATCATGTTAAACGGTGAAAAAGTGGATGCCTTGTCAGCAATTGTACATCGTGATAAAGCTTATGAATGGGGTAAAAGATTGTGTGAAAAATTAAGAGAACTTTTACCTAGACAACAATTTGAAATTGCCATTCAAGCGGCAATTGGACAGAAAATTATTGCTAGAGAAACCGTTAAAGCATTGAGAAAAGATGTATTGGCTAAATGCTATGGTGGTGATATCTCGAGAAAAAGAAAATTATTAGAGAAACAGAAAAAAGGAAAAAAGAGAATGCGACAAGTTGGAAATGTAGAAATTCCTCAAGAAGCATTTATGGCTGTTTTAAAATTAGATTAAAAGAAATAAATTAAAAAAAGTTTTAAAAACAGGCGTTTAAGCCGTAATTTTGAGTTTTATAAAATAGATACAATGGCTGAAGTAATTAGAATGCCCAAGATGAGCGATACAATGGTTGAAGGTGTAATCGCAAATTGGTTAAAAAAAGAAGGTGATGTTATTAAATCTGGAGACATTTTGGCAGAAGTTGAAACGGACAAAGCCACAATGGAATTAGAAAATTATGAAGATGGAACTATTTTATATATAGGTGTTAAAGCTGGAGAAGCCGTTCCTGTAGATGGAATTATAGCCATTGTGGGAACTCCCGGTGAAGATTATTCCTCTTTGTTAAATTCCTCTTCAGAA